>CAYXTH010000008.1:0-16856 GCA_964468025.1 uncultured Muribaculaceae bacterium
GCCATTGTAATTTTTTCGCCTTTATCATTTTTTAAAGTTCTTACTTTACCAAATGATGTACCTACTACTATTGGATCCCCGAGTCTTAAAGTACCATTTTGAATTAAAACAGTTACTACTGTTCCAACTTGTTTATTAAGACGAGATTCAATTACCACTCCTGACGCATAACGGTTTGGATTTGCTTTTAAATCAGCAATATCTGATATCAATAAAATATTTTCTAAAAGTTCATTTATACCATCACCAGTTTGTGCGGAAATTTTAGTAAACAAGGTATCTCCGCCCCATTCTTCAGGCATTAAACCATATTCAGCAAGTTCATTCATAATCTTATCAGGGTTTGCCTCTTGTTTATCCATCTTATTTATAGCCACTATAATAGGAACACCTGCAGCCTTTGCATGATCAATTGCCTCCATAGTTTGTGGCATAACACCATCATCAGCAGCTACTATAATAATAACAATATCAGTAATACTAGCTCCTCTAGCCCTCATTTGTGTAAATGCCGCGTGCCCAGGAGTATCAATAAATGTAATAAGTCTATCATTACATTTTACTTGATAAGCAGAAATAGCCTGCGTAATTCCACCTGCTTCGGTTGATACAACATCAGTTTTTCTAATTGCATCAAGCAAAGTAGTTTTTCCATGGTCGACATGCCCCATAATAGTTACTACTGGTGGTCTTAAAACTAAATCCTTTTCATCATCAACAATCTCATAAGCTTCAAAATTACTAACATCGGCAGTTTCTTCTTTTTTTAATTTTTTACCATAATCATCAATTAGTATTTCTGCATTTTCAAATGAAATTGGACTATTTATATTAACCATCATCCCCAAACTAAATAACTTTTTAATTATTTCAGAACTTGGAACTTTTAACTCATCAGCGAGCATTACAATAGTCATATTTTCCTTGTATAAGATAACATCATCACTTTTTTTATTGCTTTGAAGTTTTTCCTTGCTTTTATACATTTCCTTTTTTTTCTTAGCTAAAACTTCTTTTTTATTTATCTTTGTTTTTTTATTTTTATTTACATTTTTAGAATTTTTGTTTGGCTTAATAACAACCTTTTCCTCTTCGATTAAATCTTCATCATCCATACTATTATCAAGAATAATAATAGCGTCTTCATCCAATATATCATCACTAGAATTTACAGGTATATTAAGTTCTTTACATTTATTTAAAACAGTTTCAACTGTTCTATTTATATCTTCGGCATATTCTTGTACACTCATCATACTTATGCACCTCTTTTCTTTATAGATTTACAAGATTATCTCTCTTCAATAATATTCTTTAAATTTATATATATTTCACTTGGAATACTAGTTTCCAAATGCTTTTCTAAAATTTTAGATTTTTCCGCTTTTTCAATAACAGAAATATCTTTTTTTAAATAAGCTCCCCTACCATTTACTTTACCAGTTAAATCAATAACTACCCCATCTTCACTTTTTACTACTCTAATAAGCTCTTTTTTAGGAAACTTTTCTCTTGTAACTACGCACATACGCATAGGTATTTTTCTTACTTTATTCAACGATACTAATTCCTAACTCTTTGGCCTGTTCTTTTGTCTTTACATCTAATTTATAATGTGTAAGCCTTGCGGCAAGCCTTATATTAGAACCTTTTTTACCAATTGCAAGTGATAAATTGTTATCATCAACAATTACTAAAGCTTCTTTTTTCTTCTCATCAGTAATAAAAACGTGAAGGTTTTTCGCAGGATTTAATGCATTTTCAATAAAACGTGCGGGGTCATTATCATATGGAACAACATCTATTTTTTCACCACCAAGCTCAGTAATAATTCTAGCAATGCGGCTACCCTTTTCACCAATACAAGCACCTACTGGGTCAACATTAGGATTTTCTGAATAAACCGCAATTTTACTTCTATTACCTGCATCTCTTGCAACACTGTAAACTAAAATAATCCCTTCATTTATTTCAGGTATTTCAAGTTCAAATAATCTTTTAACAAAACCATAATGTTTTCTTGAAAGTAAAATTAGTGGCCCTTTTGAATCATTTTCTACTTTTGTAATATAAACTTTTATACTACTACCCATTTTAATAGTTTCACCTGGTATTATTTCAGTTTTAGGTAAAATTCCTTGTGTTCTTCCTAAATCAATATAATAATTTTTAACATCTTCCATTGAAACAGTACCAACAATCATTTCATCTTTTTTGTCTGCAAATTCTTCATTGATAATTACTCTTTCGGCTTCTCTTATTTTTTGAA
This sequence comes from uncultured Muribaculaceae bacterium, assembly GCA_964468025.1. Taxonomy (GTDB): domain Bacteria; phylum Bacillota_I; class Bacilli_A; order RF39; family UBA660; genus Coprosoma. The sequence goes on from CAYXTH010000008.1 coordinate 2,270, forward strand.
CAATTACTTGTTTTGCAGTCGCAGCGGCTACTCTACCAAAATCTTTTGGAGTAACTTCCTCTTCAATTGTTTCTCCTATTTTAATGCCTGGAACAATTTTTCTTGCTTCTTCTAGGGTAATATGAATTCTATCATCAAAATCAAAATATTTTTCAATTTCTTCTTCATTACCATCTTCATCAGTAACTATTTCTGTTTCATATTTTCCTTCTTCTTTTTCCCAGTCCTCATTAAAAACAACTGTTTTAAATGAGTATATTTTAATATCACCAGTTTCTCTATTGATGTCTACTCTAACATTAGATAATGAATGATAATTTTTTTTATAAGCTGATGTTAAAGCAAGTTCCATCGCATCATAAATAATATCCTTATCAATTTTCTTTTCATCTGATAAAGCTTCTACGGCTTTTTTAAATGCCTTACCATCCATATTATTCACATCCTTTCTCTTTTGAACATACATCTAAAATGTAGCTTTCACTAATTGGATCTTCTTCATCCAAAATTGGGTCAATTATTTTATTAACTGTAATACAGTCATTAATATTTATTGGCTCATCTTTATCAATAACAATCCTTAAAACCATATTTCCATCTTCTTTGCCGTAGGTTATTTCATCGATCCTATAACCAGCATTTAAAACATGTTTCTCTAATAGATTTCTAATTTTATCTTCCATACCTACCTCCTATTATTAAAGAGTGGGATGTCCCACTCTTCTTGTTTCTCTTTATAAATTATATCATACTTTGTGTTGTTTTAACACCTTTTTTTATAATTTTTTTGACAAGTTATTTATTATTTTAGTAAAACCATGATATAATGTACAATAGGGAGTTGATTTAATGCAGAAAAATACACTTAAAGATATCATTAAAGGTATATGTGTGATTGCGATATATTTTATATTTAGTTTATTTAGCACTGTCCCATTTAATCTTATGCATATTGATTATAATGCCGTTCCTATTTTTATTAAGGAAATTTATAATGTGTGTGTAGAAATACTTATGATTGTTTTATTTGTTTTAATATTTAAGAATGTGTTTATAAAATCTTTTATAGATATTAAAGAAAATCACAAAACATATTTTAATAAATATTTAAAATACTATATATTAGGGCTTGTTATAATGGTATCTTGTAATGCTTTAATTACGGTTTTAGGTGGTAGCACATCTGATAATGAAACAGCCATAAGAACAGAGTTTGAAGTTTATCCTATTTATACATTTATAAGTGCAGTTATTTTAGCACCTATTGTTGAAGAAACTACTTTCAGACTTGGTTTTAGAAAAATAATTAGCAATAATGTTTTATTTATTATAATATCTGGTCTTGTATTTGGTTCTCTTCATTTAATTGGTATGTTTAATAATCCATTAGTACTACTTTATTTGTGCTCATACAGTGCACTTGGATGTATTTTTGCTTATATACTTTCAAAAACTAATAACATTTTTGTATCAATGGGATTTCATTTTATGCATAATGGTATTTTAATGTCAATACAGTTTTTAGCTTTGTTACTTTCATAGTAACTTTTTTATTGAATTTAATTTTGAGGTATGCTAAAATTATGATAGGTGAAACGTATGAAGAAATTCTTTTTAAAATTTATTTTTTTTATATTTTTAGTAATAGTTGGTACTTATGTATACGCTACTAATATTTCTATAAATTCAGTAAATATAAATGAATATAAAATAAAGATTAAAGATTTAACTAATAATTTTAATGGTTTTAAAATTGTTCATATAAGTGATATTTTTTATGGTACCAATTTTAATGAAAAACAACTTAGTAATTTGGTTAATAAAATAAATAAGGCAAACCCTGATATTGTTGTTTTGTCTGGTGATTTGATAAATAAAAATAATAAAATTACTACAAGTGAAGTAGATAAGATTAGTGAACTTTTAAGTAAAATTAAAACTACTTGTGGTAAATATGCGATTAAGGGTGATAATGATTTAAAGTTTGATGAATGGCAAAATATAATTAAAAACAGTGGTTTTATTGATTTAGATAATTCATATGATACTATTTACAAAAAAGGATATAATTATTTGTTAATTGCGGGTGTTAGTACTTTTAAAGATAAAGAAAATATAAATAATAAATTAACAAATACATTAGAATATATTAATTCGCTTGAAAAAAATGGACCCATATATAAAATATTAGTTATGCATGAACCTGATTATATCGATGATTTAAAACCTAATCCATTTAATTTAGTTTTAGCCGGGCATGTAAATAATCAAGTAAACTTACCAAATTATGGTCCATTATATAAAAGAGATGGCACTAAAAAATATTATAATAACCATTATAAATTAGAAAACAGTGATTTATATATTAGTAGTGGTCTTGGTTGTGAAAATTATAAATTTAGATTAAAAGCTCCATCATTTAATGTTTATAGGTTAGTAAAATAGTCCCATTACTAATACCTATCTTATTTATACTTTTTTAATAAATAATGTATATTTTTTTACATTTTGTAAATCATAACTATTGAAAGGAGAAAACTATGGAAATTAGTATACGGAATCATATTAAAAATAACTTTAAAAACACAAGCTATAATGAACTAAAAGCATCTATTGATGGCAATATTAAAGAAAAGGAAGAACTTGCACTTCCGGGACTTGGTGTATTTTTTGAAATATTATGGAATGGTAGTAATGACAAATTTAAAGATGAAATACTAAAAACACTCGAAAGCAATTTGAAATAACTTTCAAGTGTTTTTTTAACAACTTACATTTGATATATATGTAGGCTCACTAAATGTATTGCCTGTATAAATAATACTATAACTAGAACCAGATATTCCATTTATACACTGTGCCTTACTATTAAATGAAACTTTACCATTTTCAAATACGAAACTATTTCTATCTAAATTATTCACACTAAGTATCTTATTTGAAATATTCATTGTAGTAAAAGCTTTATCTTCAATCTTTAAAGTAGTAAGGGCATTTCTCAAATTATAAACATTTACACCACTTTCATCAAATACATCAAAATCAAAAGATGTACTACTAAAATCAGTTATAAATAACTTATTATCAAAAATACCTATTTTATGAGTTTTTAAAACCTTATCGGAAATCACAAGTTTTCCATTTATATAAACCCCCATACCATCAATTAAAGTATTTGAATAATAAATAGTTACATTAAAAGGTTTATCATTTAATACAATGTTTGCCAAAACAATTTTATTTAATCCACTACATAAACCAGTATTTTTTTCTATACCATTATAGTCCTCAGTCGTCATATTAAATGTACAACTAGTACTTACAGTTGGTTCTTTTATAATAGTTTTAATTGGTTTCTTTGGTGGATTTAATGTTTTATAAACAAATATACATAAATATATAATTAGCAAAAGCACAATTCCTGTTAAAACATAAACAATTATAGTTTTATTTTCCCTCTTCATTCTTATCACCTGTCTATAATAATATCACATTTACACATTTTATTCAATCTTTCTTACCACGCTTGCTTCTAATTGAAAATTTGAAAACCTTTTTTTAACCCTGCCTTTAATACACAATATATCATTTTTATAAATTTCTCCAATATTCTTATAAACATTTGGAAATAAAACAACTTCCGCCTTACCCATTTCATCATTTAAAGTTATAAACATCATTTCTTCATTATTTTTAGTTATTACTTTATTTGCTTTAATTACTGTACCAATTACAGATACAACTTTATCAAAATATTTGTCAATATTTTTTAAATCAATGCTAGAAATTTTTTTCTTATAAATACTAATAGGATTATTAGCAATATAAAAACCAAATAATTCAAGTTCATAAGTAGAAAGTTCATTTTTTGTAAACTCTTTTTCCAAGGAAAGTTCTGGGATAAAAGAATCCGAATCCAAATAAGCACCAAGTTCACTATAATTAGTAATAACTTCTATATTACTAATTAGTGTTTTTCTATTATAACCCATACCATTAAAAGCACCTGATAAAATAAGTTTCATTAAAATATCTTTACTAACATTACACCTTTGGACAAAATCAAAAACATTTCTAAAATAACCATTTTTTCTTTCATTTACAATAATATTAGCATTATTTTCTCCAAATCCTTTTATAGATGTAAATGGAAAATATATATCATTATTTTTTATTGTGAATTCTTTTCCACTAAAATTGATATTAGGAGTTTTCACATTTATCCCTATGTCATAACACTCATATAAATATTCTTTTGTTTTAATATCACTACCCTTAAACAAGTTAAATAAATTTTTCATAAATACACACGGAAAATGGGCTTTTAAATAGGCCATTTTATAAGAAACCATCGCATAACTAACCGCATGGGATTTATTAAAACCATATGAAGCAAATCTAAAAATTAAATCATATACCTTATTAGCATCTTCTTCACTATAACCATTTTTTATACTACCCATAATAAAATATTTTCGCATTTTTAATAAAACATTTTCCTTTTTCTTGCTCATAGCCTTTCTAAGAACATCAGCCTGTCCATAACTAAATCCGGCCATTTTACTTGCAATCATCATAATTTGTTCTTGATAAACAATAATACCATATGTAGGTTTTAAAATATCTTCTAAATCTCTATGAATATAAGATATTTTTTCTTCTTTATTTTTTCTTTTAATGTATGTATCAATATTTTTCATAGGGCCAGGTCTGAAAAGTGCAACTGCAGATACTATATCTTCAAAAGTTTTTGGTTTAAGCTTTTTTAAGAAGTTAATCATACCAGGAGATTCAAACTGAAAAATTCCAAGGGTTTTAGCATTCGTAAAGATATTTAAAGCCTTTGAATCATTTTCTTTTATATCATCAAATTTTAAATTAATATCTTTTAATATATTACTAATTAAACTTAGATTTTTTAGGCCTAGAAAATCCATTTTTAAAAGTCCTATTTCTTCTAAATGCTCCATTGATATGCCTGTTAAATAAAATCCGTGACTTTTATCAAGTGGTATATAATCATCTAAATTATGCTTGCTCATAACAATACCTGCGGCATGTATTGATGTATGTCTTTTTAAGCCTTCAACTTTTATAGAAATATCATATGCTTTTTTCAAATCATTATTTAAATTTAAAAACTCACATATTTTTTTATTCTTTAAATTTTCTTTTAAATTCAAATTGACATCAAGCATTTTTATAAGTATATCTACTTTTTTTGTTTCTATTTTAAGTACTCTTGAAACGTCACGAAGTGCTTGCTTAGAGCCAAGTGTTCCAAAAGTAATAATTGGGGCAACTTTTTTTTCACCATATTTATTGATACAATATTTAATTACTTCATTTCTTTTTTCATCTTCAAAATCAACATCAATATCGGGCATACTTACTCTTTCAGGATTTAAAAATCTTTCAAAAAGAAGATTATATTTTAAAGGATCTATTGTTGTTATTCCAAGAGTATAAGATACAAGAGATCCAGCTGCACTCCCCCTACCAGGTCCTACTAATATATTATGTTTTTTCGCATAGTTTATATAGTCAGACACTATTAAAAAGTAATCACAAAAGCCCATTTTTTTAATTATATCTAGTTCATATTTTAATCTATCTTTATATTTTTTATTTACTTTATTACCAAATATTTTTTTCATACCACATATACAGTGTTTTTTTAGTATTTCTTCACTATTTTCATTTGTATATTTAGGCAGTAAATCTTGATGAAATTTCAATTTTACATTACATAGCTCACATATTAAATGATTATTTTTTTCATCAGTATATTTTAGTGGTAATAAACTAACATCGGTTATTTCTTCTAAGGTATCGCTAGATGTCTTAATGGCTTTTAAATATTTTAAATATTTTTCATCTTCTTTTGTTAAACATAGTATTTCATTTATATATACTTTGTTAGGGGTTTTTATTTTTATTTTTTCTTCTTCATTTTTATAACCAACAAATATATATTTATATATTTGTTTTATTTCATCATATATGTTTTTACTTTCATAAGGTATTATACATATTAAATCATTACTATAATTTTTTAAATCATCTATTGTTATATTTCTTTCAGTTACTATGGTAGATAGCTTTATTAAGTTTTTATAACCATCATAATTTTTTGCATATAGTATTATTTTTTCCGGCATTCTAACTTCTAGCCCTATTATGGGTTTTATATTTTCTTTAAGACAAGCTTTGTAAAAGTCTATTACCCCATATAAGTTATCATCAGTAAGTGCGAGTGCGTTTACATTATTTGCTTTCGCACTTCGTACTAGTTCATCTATTTTTATCATACTAGTTAATAAAGTATTATGGGTTTTTATATTTAAAGCCACATACATTAGACATCACCTAAAATATATTTTACTATATTTATTATAATTTTTAAATGATTTATAGGTGAAAAAATTGACTTTTATATTATTTTATGATAAAGTTATAAGGCAATGAGATTTTTAAAGGAGGGATATTATGGCAAAAAAAGTAACAAGCGCTAAACCTTTATCTGGTAATCGTCGCTCTCACGCATTAAATGCGACAAAACATAAATTCAAATTAAATTTACAAAATGTAACTATCAATGGTAAAAAAGTAAGAATGACAGCGAGAGAAATCAGAAGTTTAAATAAAACCGCATAATAAAACAGTTCAATCACGAACTGTTTTTATATTTTTAATCTTTTTATTTTTTGTTTATCTATCAGGTTTTGATTTATTTCAAATGCAAAGTTAGGTTTTCCATCATTAAAATATGAATTAGTTTCTCTACTTGGTATTAAAATTTTTCTATCAATAAGGGGTATAAGCATTTCATCTCTAATAGTGGTGACTTTTTTTCTTTCACATAGTCTATTATAAAAACTAGCATAATCTTTACCAGTTTTTTCGCCTTTCATAGATAATATATATAAAAGGGTTTGATAGTCGACCTCCGAAATATTTCCATGAATATTTTCAATTATTGATGTAATTATATACTCTTTTTCTAATTCTATTTTTACGTTTTCAAGCATATAACCAAGGAAAAATGTCATATTTCTAAATTTACTGGTATCTCTAATAACTTTATAATATTTTTCTATTGCAAGTGGTATAGCTCTATTAAATATAATATATGGATAAGTTTTATTATTTAATAAATACCACATACCAAGTGTCCTACTAGTTCTCCCATTAACATCAAAAAAAGGATGAACATATACAAAGTAAAAATGTGCGATCTGAGATTTAATAAAATATTCTGTTTGACTGCAAGCATTATCATTATTTAAATATTCAAATAAACTATCCATACAAGGCTCAACTAATTTATATGAAACTCCTTCATCAGGCGGGGTAGTGAGTCTTTTAGAATAAAAAATATATACAGGTGCTTTTCTGTAATATTTACCCATATTTTGAATATCTTCGTCAGATAATAATCCATATGATAATATATCATATAATTTTCTTAAATTTTCTTTATTTATCTCAGGATTTTCTAATATTATTTTATATCCTTGATATAAATTATTTATTGTCTTATCTGTATCTTTATGTCTAATAACGTTCATTATTGTTTTAACATCATCATTATAACCCTCGACACTATTATTAGATTTTATTTCTTGACAACCCATATATTTTTTTACAAACGATAAATTATTCATATGACTATCAGATAAAAAGTCCTCTAATTCGTATGTTATTGTTTCTAATTTATCGCTATTATAAAAGAAAGCCGGTTCATCTTTTTTATCATTTAAAAGGGGTAATATTATTTTTTTATGCATAAACATTTCCTTTCTAAGTATCATATATTATCACGTTTTTACTTTTTTTACAAATTTATTGAATAATGAATAGTATAAAATAGTTTTGGGGGTGGTTAAGCAAATTTCTAATATATCAAAAAAGTCCAATAAAAGGACTAAATTATTTTTTAAATTGTTTTTGTATGTTTCTTTCTATATCTCTTTGTTTAATACTTTCTCTTTTATCATATGTTTTTTTACCTTTTCCGATACCAAGTAATATTTTGGCTCTTCCTTTTACTAAATATAGTTTTAAAGGAATTAAGGTAAAACCATCTAACTTTATTTTGTCATTTAATTTTAATATTTCCTTTTTATGAAGTAATAGTTTTCTAGTTCTAACTTCATCATGATTAAATAAATTACCATTTTCATACTGTGATATATGCATATTTAAAAGAAAGCATTCACCATTTTTTATAATAGCATAACTATCTTTTAAGTTGGCTTTCCCATCTCTAATTGATTTTATTTCAGTACCGGAAAGTACAATTCCTGCCTCTATAGTATCAATTATTTGATAATTAAATTTGGCTTTTTTATTGTTTATTTCCATTTTTTTTACCTTTATATACTTTAAAGTCAATTTGCCCTTTATCTTTATTTACATTATCAACAATAACTGTTACTTTATTACCAAGCATGTATCTTTTTTTAGTACTCCTACCAATTAGTGAAAAACTGTTTTCTTCAAAGAAATAATAATCATCATCCAAAGAATCAATCCTAACTAATCCTTCAACTAAATTAGGTAGTTCTACATAAAAGCCAAAATTAGCAACAGTATTTATCGTACCTGTAAATACTTCACCAATATGTGAAAGCATATATTCGGCCATTTTCATATCATCAACATCACGTTCACACTCTACTGCAGCTCTTTCTCTTTCGGAAGAATGTTTGGCAATTTCAGGAAGTTTATTAGTATAATAATTAACTGTTTCACTATTTATTTTATTTTTAAATAAGTATGTTCTAAGTAGTCTATGAACTGTTAAATCCGGAAATCTTCTAATTGGTGATGTGAAGTGTGTATAGTATTTGCTTGCAAGTCCAAAGTGACCTATATTATTTACGTCATAAACAGCTTTTTGCATACTTCTAAGCATCATAGCCGATAAAATTGAGTATTCTTCTTTATCTTTAAGTTGACTTAAAATATTTTGAATTGTTTTAGGTGTAATATTTTTTAAATTAGCATTTACTTTATAACCTAATACATTTAAAAAGTTTAAAAAGTTTTGAATCTTTTCTTCACTAGGAAGTCCATGGATACGATAAACAAACGGTAAATCCATAAATGCAATCGTGCTTGCGACTGCTTCATTTGCACTAATCATAAAGTCTTCAATTAGTTTTTCACCAGTCCCACGTTCCCTTTTTTTAATATCAACTGCAACGCCTTTATCATTTACAATTATTTTAGGCTCATCAATTTCAAAATCAATATATCCTTTATTAACTTTTTGTTTTCTAATTTTGCTTGATAGTTCTTTCATCAATAATAATTTTTCAGCAAATTCCTGATATCCCTCAGGTACTGTATTTTTTTCTAAAATCATATTAACATTTTTATAAGTCATTTGCTTTCTAGATTTAATTACACTCTCAAAAATTTCACTACTAGTAGTTTTTCCATTTTCATCTATTTTCATAACACAAGAGATTGCTAAACGTTCCACACCTGGATTTAATGAACAAATACCATTTGATAAAGTATGTGGAAGCATTGGAATAACAGTATCTGCTAAATAAACACTAGTGCCTCTGTTATAGGCTTCATCTCCTAATGCTGTATTTTCTTTTACATAATAACTAACATCCGCAATATGTACACCAAGTTCATAAGTACCATCGGCAAATTTTTCAATACTAATCGCATCATCTATATCTTTTGTGTCATCACCATCAATGGTAAAAATCACTTCATCAGTTAAATCACGACGGCCTTTTTTATCTTCCTTACTTACTGATGTTGGTACATCATCAAGTTCCATAGTAACTTCTTCTGGATATAAATCAGTAATACCATATTTAGCCGCAATTGATAATATATCAACACCCGGATCATTTTTATGACCAAGTACTCTTATAATAGTACCTTGATAATAATTAGTTTGTGATATTTTATTTTCTACTTTTACCACTATCTTATGACCTTCAACCGCAGTTTTAGCATCCTTTATTTCAACTATTATATTTAACTTTTCATCATCTAATTTTACAAAGTTTTTACCATCTTTAACATAAAATTCACCAACTAATAAATCATTTAAATTACGTTTCGTTACTTTTCTAACAACCGCTTCATATTTTGGTTCATTTATAACACTTATTACTACTACATCACCATTTATTGCCCCATTCATATGTTCCTTAGAAATATAATAGTCTTTTTCTTGGCCATCAACTACTACAAAGCCAAAGCCCTTAGGGTGAGAAACCAACGTTCCAATTTTGGTATTTTTATCATTAAACAGTTCATATTTTCCTTTATTAGTAACTCTAATTTTTAACTCATTTTCAAGATTTATAAGAATTTTTGCAAGTTCCTTTTGTTCTTCCTCATTTAATAAAGTAAATATTTCTTCATAAGTAAGTGCTTTATTATGACTTTTAATTATATTTAATATTTTTTCTTCCATTTTCTTCACCTCAATTACATTATAGTAAAAATAAAATAAAAAGTATATAATTTATGTGAAAACAATATAAAAGAGTGTAAAGTTCACTCTTATTTTTGCAGATTTCTTTTAATTGTTATAAAAAGTATAAACATAATAGAACCAATAAATGCAAATATTATATCCCCCATTGTATCACTAACACCTGTTTCTACTACCCTTTGAGCATCTCCACCAAATAGAGCATTACAAGTAAATTCGAATATTTCCCACACTCCTGCAATCATAAAAGTAAATGATATTATAAACACTATATTAAATAAGACATCATTTATTTTTTTGTTTTTTAAAATTAAATATGCAATATAAGCAGTAAATATTCCTGATAATGTATGAACTATTTTATCGTAGTAGTAAAAACTACTATAAAATTTTTCAATGACCCCTAAGTAATGAGCCATAAAAATAAATATAATATACATAAATGAAAGACCGTCGCTTATTTTTAATTTAAATACTTTTTGTAATATATATGGAATACTTACAGTTAATATAATACTTAAATCTTTTAAAATCCATATTAATTTTTCATCAAGTTCACCAAATACTTTAATAACCGCTAATATAGATATAATAACAATCAAAGAAATGTTAAATTTTTTCATTCTCAATGCTCTCCACTTCTACACTGTTAATTGAATCAAATTTTTTAGTAATTTTATCAGTTGTGATATGAATATCTTTAACATCTTTACTTACGGTATCAATACTTCTAGATAATTTGTCCCAGCGTTCTTTATATCTTTTAAATTCTTCCGATAATATACAAAGTTCAGTTTGTATAACTTTTGCATACTTATCCCTTTGGGCATTTTTAATAATTATTTGTAGTGTTGTTAAAGTACTAATTAAAGTAGTTGGTCCTGTTATCCATACTCTTTTTTTATAAGCATAATCTATTATATCCTGATGGTATGCATTTACTTCCGCAAAGATAGCTTCTGCTGGTAAAAACATTATTGCTTGATCAGTTGTTTCCCCTGGAATAATATACTTGTTCGAAATCGCATCAATATGTTTTTTCATATCCATTTTAAATTTTTTTTCCGAAGCCATTTTATTTGGATTATTTCTATCAATCATTGCTTCATAATTTTCAAGTGGAAATTTAGAATCAATAGCGATTAAACCAAGTGGTTCAGGAGTGAATAAAACACAGTCAGCAATTGTACCATTACTAAGAGTATGTTGTAAACTATAAACGTTATTTTTGCCCTCACCAAATACATTAACTAAAATATGCTTTAAGTTAATTTCTCCAAATATTCCTCTTGTTTTTTTATCAGTTAAGATAGACTGTAAAGACACTATATCATTTGATAATGTATCAATTTTCTTTTGAGCTTCATCAATTTTTGAAAGTCTTTCTAATACGGAAGCAAATGTTTTATTAGTTTTCTCAAAATTTTGATCTAGCCTTTCATTAACTTTATCATTGATAAGGTTTAATTTTTTTTCTATTTTTTCATTTAATACATTAAAGTTTTCATTTGTATTTACTGTTAAGTTGTTTTGAAACTCTCCTAGTTCTTTAACAACTCCTGTTTCTAGTTTTCCAAGTCTTTCCGTAATATTTGACTCATTAACATTTTTCATAAGAGAAATAATACCTACTATCAATATTACAACCAAAAGTCCAATTATTATATATTCCATTTTTCCACCTACTTCATAATTTAATTATACCGAACTTTAAAGTTTACAGTCAATATTTTTTATAAACTTTTTTCGTAGCAGTTTAATAGTAACATATGTTTGTATGTACTGTCAATATGTTTTTGTCGTTTTGAGATAAAAAGCACAACAATTATTGCACCTTTATATACTAGTATTTTTGTATTTGATTTTATTCATTTAAATTTATTCAACAGAAACGTTTATTACAATTTTTTCTTCTTCTTTAAGTTTTTTAACAAAATCTTTATCCTCATTTAATGCACATACTTGCTCCTTATATCTTTCCATAAATTTATCACCTGCACAAATTTTTTCTAAATTTGCTTTATCACTTTTTAGCATCGCAATATAAGAATATTCATCACTAGCTTTTTCAACTTCATTTAAAATTTTATCAATGTTGTATTCATATATTGTCATTTCTTTTCGCTCATCATCAAAATTCGCACTTATTGTGTATTTTTCAAAACTATTCGTATCTTCTAAAAGTCCTTCAATAATATTTACTCTAACATATTTTTTATTGATAGTATTAGGGGTTCCATTCCAAAGATGCTTAATTGCTGATAAACCGTCATTAATATCATCACATGGATTTATAATAAGTTCAACTATTTCATTTTCCGTAGTTTCAAAACAAACCACATTATTTTGTCTTACATAACTACTTCTAGAATTTCCTACACATGCGGTTGATAGTGCTTGAATTTCTTTACCTAAAATTTTACTGATAAGTGTATTGTATAAATCTACATTCTTGTAATCATACAAAAAAATATTATCAAATACAGTTTTTTTCATACTAGTATAAAATTTTTCATTTGGCATATTTTCACCTCCATAATAACATTTACACCCTTTCAAGCCGGTATTCTATCATAAAGAAAAAAAGCGTGCAAATGACCAATTTTACCTATTTGGTAAAAAAATAACCCAAATTTTTAAAATTTATATTTTACGATTTTTTAAATTTAGTAACCCGTTTATATACCAATTTTGAAAATTAGTATATTTTCATTTTTTTTAACATTTTTGCTTTTTTTTATGTTTTTTTTAAAAAAATAGTGTATAATTAGTTATGGGAGATGGCTTGTCTCCCGTGAACAAATACATTTTGTTCGAATACTCCTTTCGGTTTTGAAATATTCAAAACCAAATCCCCTTTGAATTTATTTTCTTTATATATTAAAAAACTGATGTTCCTTAATGATTTATCAGTTTTTTTGTTTGGTGTAAATGTCAATACTTTTTTGGGCAAAAAAATAACCCAAATTTTTAAAATTTGTATTTTACGATTTTTTAAATTTAGTAACTTTTTTTTAGCCTATTTTAAAAAAACATATAAATTTAAAAAATACAAAAAAATTAAAAAAACTAGAAAAAATACATTTCTAGCTTAAATATACACATTTTTAGGCCTATAAATCTCATTTGTTACTAATCTTTTACCTATATATTTTTCTATTAAAATAGTTTTTTGTTCTTTTAAAGACCTTTGAACATCTATAATACGCTGATTGCAAGAACCCCTAAAATCAAGATTAAAACTTTTTTCTTCTAAAATAAACTTACCATCAACAAGAACATCAACATACTTTAAAAGTTCCAATGCATCCTTTATTTTTAAAAGTTCTTCAAACGTAAATCCAGTATAACACCATACATTAAGGCCTATTTTTTTCGCATACCTTGCGATATCACTGCACGCCTTTGCTTGAAACAAGGGATCACCACCTGAAAGAGTTATACCTTGTTGTCCTGATAATAATGATAATTCTTTTTTTATATCATCAGTGCTTGTTTCAAATCCACCATTAAAGTCGTGGGTAGACATATTATGACATCCCTTACAATTATGGCTACAACCTTGTGTCCAAACAACAGTCCTTATACCTTCACCATCAACAATACTATCTGATTGAAGTGGTGCAGCTAAACGAATTTTCATTTACCTTTAACAATACCCTCAGTACCATGTTTTACTCTATCACGTTCTTCGGCCTTTTTACCATTATTAAATCTATTAGTTGTACCAACAAGATACCCTGTTATTCTTCTAATTCTTTCAAAGCCTACACCTTGTCCTACTAATTTTTCTTCTGCTTTCATAATATCCTACCTTCCTAAACTAGTTAAACTAGCATTTTTAATTCTTTCCATACGAATGCCTTCGCCGTCTTTTCTTCCGCATCCAGGACAAACATCACCAATTACACCAGTATAACCACAAACTGGATCACGGTCTACTGGATGGTTAATCGCACCATAACCAATATTATTATCATGCATTAACCTAACAATTTTTTCAAATGCATCCACATTCATTGCAGTATCACCATCAAGTTCAACATAACTAATATGACCACCGTTTGTTAAATTATGGTAAGGTCCTTCTATTTCTAACTTTTTCGCAAT
>CAYXTH010000009.1:0-16730 GCA_964468025.1 uncultured Muribaculaceae bacterium
TCAGTTGGTAGAGCAACAGACTCTTAATCTGTGGGTCTAGGGTTCGAGCCCCTAAGGGGACACCATTTAAGTTTATTAAGCCAAAAGGCTTTTTTTATTTACTAGGAATTTGCTTTGAAATTAACCAAGGTCTAAAACCAATTCCATCTGTAAATATTTAAATCAAATATCACTAAGATAAATAACAAACACATTAAAATACAAGGCACAATAGCAAGGAAAACATGTAATACAAAAAATAAATATTAGTATGTAGCACAAAAACTATATAATTTTATAACCCTCAAACTTATCTGAAAGACTATAAAGTTTACTTGGCCTACCTGAATTTAATCTATTATAATTACCACTTTCAATTACCATCCCATTAGTAATAAGTTTTTTTCTAAAATTTCTTCTATCATAACTTATACCTGTAATACTTTCCCAAAATTTTTGAAAGTCCCCCAAGGAAAACTCCCCTTTAAATAAGTCATTTACTATTTTATTTTCATTATACATAATTTTATTTTTTAATGAATTTATCACACTAGTAATTATTTTTTCATGATCAAAAGCAAGTGCAGGAAGATTTTTAATATCAAACCACTGCATATCAACATTCCTACTTTTACTCACCGTAGCTATATAACTACAAGCAATTATTCTTTCATTTGGATCTCTTTTTAAATCACTAAATATATTTGAAGAATAAAGTTTCTTAATAATCTCGCCAGTTGCTTCATAAACAACACTTTTAACATTTGTTTCTAGTGTTTCATTTACTGGTAAAATATTTCCCGGTAAAAGAAAACAACCTTTAAAAGGCTCTGATTTCTTTTTTTTAAGTAGTACTTGTAAATTACCACCTGATACTCTAAAAATACACACTACTGTTTCTACAATATTATAATAACTTTCCATACTCTTCACCTATTTATTAAGTTTTACTTTATCATACATAATCATAACCGCATATCTTAGGCTACTTTCATTATCAATAGCCGTCATAAGTTCTTCATATTTTTCTTCTTTTAAATAACCAGAAAATTTTTTTAAATTTTTCGCATCTTTCTTACCAGTTCTAATAATTGTTTCCATATTTTCAATATCGAGTATTAAATCTTCATGTTTTGGAAAGGCTTTTATTTGCTTTATCATTTCAAAAACAATTACACTGTGTTTATATTTATTTCTAAAATATTCATCTAATAACTTTACTTGTGCACGGTAATCACATTTATTTGTAATATAGCCATACTCACCCGAATATATTGCTGATACTAATTTAAATATATCATATTTTTTATATCTATGTTTTTTCGCAGTAATAGTTACTGCAGAAGATATAACATCATAAACATTGTTAACTAATTCTTCTTTTAGCCTTGTGTTTTTGTAATCCAACTCCATAAAAACGCCCTTCC
The DNA here is from genome assembly GCA_964468025.1 of uncultured Muribaculaceae bacterium. Lineage (GTDB taxonomy): Bacteria > Bacillota_I > Bacilli_A > RF39 > UBA660 > Coprosoma. The sequence goes on from CAYXTH010000009.1 coordinate 1,407, forward strand.
TTTTTCCTAAATAATTATAACCAAATTACCTACAAAAGTCAACAAAACTCACCCATAATTATTATGCATTTTTTACGGAAAAAAATTCACAAAAGTGAATTATTCGTATTTTATTTTATTTAATGTATTACTGTTTCCTGTTATAATAACATCTACTTCTTCATCATAAGTATATATTTTATTATTTTTTAAGTTTTCTAAAAACCTATTATATTCTTTTTTAAAATTATCGTTTCCATTTAAGTCAATAGAAATGTAATCATATAAATTATCGTCTTCACTATATTCATTATGAAAGTTTATATTTAAATCATAGTATTCCTTATTATAATGAGCACTTATTTTAATTACATTATCTTCCATAGTATTATCTTCTTTTTTAGTATAGTTAGTATAATAATGATCACCAATAATTAAGTTTTTATCTAATGTATAAACTTCTTCTTTTAAATCGTTTTTAGGTATATCACTTACTTTTTTATAATCAATATTCATAAGCATATCAGTAAACATAACTGCACCCGCTACTGATAAAATAATACCTATTATTGCGGGATAAAATACTACTTTTTTCTTTGTAAAAATTAAGTTAAATAGTACTTTCATAAGATAAGTTCCAAGAATTATACATCCAGTTAGTAAAATACATAGTCCATATAAATTTATTCCTTTAAATAAGTATATTACACTTACTATAAGACCAAATAGTGCGAGTGCGTCTAAGCACGCTAGTGGGACTATTACACATAGTATTACCCATATTTTTACAATAAGTAAACATACATCACCAAAGGTAGTATGATTAGTTTTTTCTTTTTTTACTTGTTTAACTGGTTTATTTTCTTTTACTTCCACTACTGGAGCGTTTTCAAAATATTTTTTAAATAATGCGATACCTATAAGTATACAGAAAACTACATATAAAATCATTAAAAATATTTGCCAAATAAATGATAGTATATCATCTACTGGGGAAAATATGGCATCAAATATTTCATTTCCTAAATCTTCAAATAAAATAAATGGTAATCTAAGTACTGCAAGTACTAGTACAAGTAAGAATATTTTTATTAAAATTTCAAATACTAGTGATAAGTTTATATCGGTATTGGTTGCTTTAAAACGGTTATAGGCGTTTTTGGTAAAATCCGCAAGTTTATTCGCACCTTTTTTTATTAGTCCTTCGGTATCTTCTAGTAATGAAGATTCTTTGTCAAAATCAGGGTCTATTTTATAGGCATCTAGTAATTCACGGGCTAACTCATCAATATCGCCAAAATCTTTAATTGCGTCTTTTTCATCTTGACCATTTTTTACTTTTTCGTTTATTGTGTTTTTATATTCATTTATTATGTCATCTCTTTCATTTTTGTTTAAAATAGATAATTTCTTTTCTAATGTAGACAAAAATTCTTTTTTATCCAATTTATTCACTCTCCTTTATAAAATTGTTGACTGTTTTGGAAAATTCCTGCCAACTTTCTTTAAGTTCCTTTAGTCTTTTTTTACCAAGTACTGTAAGTTTATAGTATTTCCTAGGTGGTCCTTCAGTGGATTCTTGAAGATATGTTTCAAAGTATTTGTCATTTGTAAGTCTTTTTAATAAGGGATACATTGTACCTTCATTAACAGGTATTACTTTGGATACTTCAAGAGTTAGTTCATAGCCGTACATATCTTTTTTATTTACTGATAATAATACAATAAGTTCTAGTACTCCTTTTTTAAACTGCGTGTTCATATATCACCTCACAAGTACATTATATTATATAGTACCTTGTATTGTCAAGTACTATTTTAAAAAAAATAGTGGTTTTGTAAATAACGGTATATATATGAATTATGTTATTTTATAAATAATAGTAGTATTTTTTCTTGCATAAAATTATTATAGTTGGTATAATTTATAATAAAGGAAGTGCTTAAAATGGTTGATGATAATAAGGTTTTAAAGGGATTAAAAATTATTAAAATAGTTGGTATAATTGTGATTGTTATTGTAATTATAGTTGTTGCCTATATAAATTATATGGAAAAAACTAATTCCGATAAATTTTATAAATGTTTGAAAAATAATAACATTTCTAAGGATACAGCAAATAAGGGAAATGACAACACTAATATAAATTATAGTACATTTAATAACAAAAAATACTTAATGTCAAAGGAAATTTCTTTTGACGATAAAATCGGAACGACAAATATTGTTTTATATTATAATAAAGATAAAAACCGAATCGATGGTGAACTTAGTCTTGTGGGAAATAACAATAATGATAACTATGGAATTTATCTTATCTATGGAAAATATAATATGAAAATAGGAAAATACAAATGCAAAATCTCACAAGATGATGGTTTTGATTCTAGATGCAATATGCTTTTAAAAGAATCAAAAACTTTTTCTAATCAAATAACTGAATTATTAAAATCTTGTAATGTTAATATGAAATATGTTCAAAAAAGCAAAATAACGTCTAAATATAACAAATAAAAATGTTGATAATTTATAATCAACATTTTTCTATGCACCAATTTTCTTTAAGTAACTGCCATAGTTAATTACATATTTTATAATTTTTCCTGTCCATTTTGGAAATGGTGGATTAACAGAATCATATCCATTATACCCCTCCCATTCTACCATTGAAATACCTGATTTTCCGGAATCCCCATCGTTATTTTGCTGATGACCCCAAACACTCTCAGCATCATCGCCCTTTGTATCCGCTATAACAAGTTTAATTACTTGACCATCTTCAAGAACAACATCAACTGCATCACCTGTTTTTCCAAACATAGATGATGTTGCCGCTAAATATCTTCCTTTTAAAACAGCAATCCCCTTTGATGATTTTTTTTCTTTTGACCAAGCATTGTAAACTTTTCCAGCACTCCCAACGAGTTCCTTTCCGCCGGTTTCATAATTTGGATATTCCACATCATCCCAGTGAATACCTGATTGTTTCATTGTACCACCTTCACGTAAAGGCACTGGGTTTGGAACATTTATTTTTTTACCTTCTCCTAAATCAGTAGAAAGACCTTCTGCAACGACATCGGAAACATCACAATAGTTATTTGTACCATTAACAGTATCACTACTAATAGCCCACATTCCTTGAATATTATTAACAATTTCTTTTTTAACAGTATCTAAATCAGTATACCCAACATTATCTTTACTACCAGGATCAAACACATATATTTTTTTATTGCTTTCATCATAATGATCAAGCATTATATAACTACCATTTTTTTTGGAATTATATTTACCACCTTTTACATTAACTAATATTTTTGTCCCACTTGTAAGTGTACTTTGTATATTTTCTAATGCTTTATCACCACTATCTATTTTTGTACCTGACAGTCCAACTTTTTCAGTAATTTTTGGTGTGCCAGTTGCAGTATCAAATTTATCAGCATGATCTCCATCAGTTCCATACGCACCATCCGTAATAGCCGCTTGCCAAATTTCTAATGCATCAGCATCTTGTCCATTGTACATATAATATATTGCCGATAAAGACGCTATCATACTACCTGATTTGTTCATTTTTCTTTCAACATCGTGACCACTTGTATCTTGAACAGTAACAGTTGTATCCTTTATTGACCCATTTTTTTGGTTATATTTTTCATTCAAGTTTTCAAGTCTAGTTTTATAAGTATCACTTGAATAATCTAAACTAGTATTAGCCTTAACACTTGCATTGCCATTACCTGAATACGCTACATCAGTAGCATAAAATGTTCTATAATTTTCAAGAACTACCTTGCCTGTATTTCTATCATCTGCATCATCTAAAGCTTTTTGCAAAGTAACTAGTCCCGTTCCGCTTGCGGCAGGATCTAATACGTACACAGTATCACCTTCTACGTGATCAACAGCAACCCAGTGATTTGTCATTTGTATTATAATAAACGCTTGATTATTGTTTCCTAACGAAGTATTTAATGCTTTTTTAATAATAGAAGCAACGTTTTTTGCACTTTTACCTTTTATACTAGTGTTCTCACTATTTTTCCAATTTGGTGCTATATTCTTAAGACTATTCCATTTAAGGGAACCATTATCAGTATATTTTACTTTTTTCGCAAATTTTCCTGGATCAAAGCTACTTTCAGTAACCATTGTACCCGATTTTTGCATTAAATACGCCATAGATACCGTAGTACAACCAATTTGCTCTATTGTATCATTTTTACTTGTTCCAATTTTAATACTTGACCAAGACTCACCTGCTTGTCTCCAATTTGAAATATCACCAGCAGATATTGAATTTTCACCAGTACCATAACCATCACAGGGATCATCTGATATATTGAACCAAGGCTTGTACATATCAGAAGTTTCAAGAATGCTATCCACTACCTGTTCTTTTTTATATTTTCTTTTATCAGCATCTTCTATATCACTTACACTCGAATAATTTGCCTCCAAAAATCCATGATCACATATATCATTCATAGTTGAAACATATTTAAGAAAATTAGTTTTATTAGAGTTAAAAGGGTTCAAATTATTTATTACTCCAAAAATTGTTGATAATAAAGAACCCACAACTCTACTAACAGGATTACACATTGCTACATTAATAGCCTCATTGCTAGTAAATCCTTTATCAAGCATTAAAGCCTCTTTATATTTATCACGGTCATATGTTTCAAGCCCATTTGAAAGAGCCATAACAATTGTTGCGGCTGTTAATATATCAATTTTATCAGCATTTTCATCTTCACCAGCACCATCTACTGATGATGCAGAAACACTACTTGATAAATTATTAAAAAGGTCAGTCCATTGATTCTTAAAATTCTCTTCATCAAAGTCTTCATCATAATATCGATCAACACCTTCGTCAAATTTAAGGTATAAAACAGTAGCAGCCAAATCAGCAGTATCAATAGAATCTCCAAAAATGTCTTTTATTATTTTAAGCCTTTCAGCAAACTGTTTTTCCTTTCTTCCATCATCATCGCTACTATCACAAAAAAGACAAAAATTACTACTGGTAGTACTTTCTTCTTCATCAGCCTTTACTTTTTCGGTAGATGTTACTACATTAGTAAAAACAATAGTAAATATTAAAACTACTGTTAAAACTTTATTTAAATGTTTCATCCTTTCACCACCTAAATACTATTGTTTTTTTGTCCTTTACCTTTTACAAACAAATAAATTATTCCAGCAATTATTACTAATACAGTAAACAAAATCGCCATTTCAATTTGACTTTCACTAAAAGATTTACTTTTTAGTTTTATTTCCATATAAATTGTTTTATCAAGATAATTTTCTTCATTTATATTCCAAGTATAAGTATTACCTTTCACTACATCAGCATTGTTAGATAAAACATTTTGATTAGTTTTTATGTTAATAGTTAAATTATCAAGCAATGAATATTGTTCAAAAATTTTCATTTTAGTAGATGTTTTTAAATAAATAACTCCATTTTTGTTTTCAACAGCAAACGAAGCACAAGCAAAATTAGCTAATTGTGAATCTTGAAAATCAGTTTTTGAAAATTTTCCTTTTATATTCATGCTTTTTTTATTATAATTGCTTGTATCGCTTATTTTATAATAAGATATTCCCTTTATTTTAGAAGCAACATTGCCTTCCACTGGGTAATTTTTTGATAATGCTATCGGTGTGTTTAAAGTAGATTCAAACATATCTTCAAAATTTGTATCATTATATTCAACATCTAAATCACTAACTTTCTCGGTTATGTTTATATTTTCCTTAAAAGTGTCATCTTTAAATTCTAAGTTATAAGTAACATCACAACCAGTTAACAAAAAGACCGCACTTATCAATATCAATATTTTTTTCATATCACTTTTTCCTTTTATACTTATCTCATTTATATTCACATCATTTACTTTCTTACATTTGATGAATTACTATAATATTTTTCCATATTTATAACTTGATATCCAACAGTTCTTAAATCCGAAATTGATCTTTTACTAATTACGCCACCATAATCAATGCCTTTAAATTCTGCACAATAGTAACCACCATTATATGTTCCGATAATAAGAATAATATGTTGATGTGCATCATTATGCACTATTAAAAAATCTCCAGCCTGGCCATTATTAACTGACGTTAAACAATTGTTATTTATAGCCCATTGTTTTTGAGACCCCGTATAAGCATCCGTTGGTCTTTTAAATCCACCATTATATAAAGCCCACCAAGCAAAGCTACTACAATCTAGATAAAAATTTTCATTTACTATACCATCTACTGCTTGCTCTTGTCTACTCCCCTGGGAATATCTTAATCTTTTACCAGTTGCCGAAATATAATCACTAATTAGTGAAACACCAGCAGCAACTACACCTGCTCTAGTACCATATCCTGCATTTTGAACATTTTGTTTTATATGTTCATTAAAATTTTCCACAGTTTTATATTCAGTGCTTTTTAAATCTACGCTTGGATTATTTGAAGTTATAGGTGCTTTTTCAGTTTTATCATAATAATTTTTTAAAGTATCATCATTAAGAACTAAATTTCCAATTGTTGATGTAATTCCATCCACAAACTCCCCCACAAGGGATTGTACAAATTGTATTGCCCCAAATATATTAGAAAAACCTACAATAAATATCATTAAAAAGAAAATAAGGCAACCAAGTGGAGCACATCCACAACCTGCACCAATTAGCCCAACGGTTGAAGCTGTTGCACTCCCATCTTCACTTTTAACAGCATCTTTTACTTGTTTTGCTTGGCCCGCCTTTGTAAGTACTTTTTTTGCTTTTAAGAGTACTGCGGGTAGTGCCATAATATCACCACCATTTACTTATTATAGTCCGCCGCCACTACCAAATGAATCAAGTTCTTGTTCAGTTACAACGACACTTATTTGCATTCTTTTACTACCACAAACAAACAATGCTTGTCCTTTTGTAAATCCTTTTATATTTTCCATTTCATTATCATTTAAATCTATTAGTTTTGCTAAATCAGTAACTGCTTGTTTTCTAAGCCCCATTACTAAGTAATATGAAGCGTTATCAAATATCGCTTTACCTTGTGTAATTACAGATGGATCACTAAAATCCGTTGGTTGTTGTGTAATAATTATAGTACCTGTATTATACTTACGAGCACGTCTTTGAACTTGCGCTAAAAAGTCCGCTCCAAGTGTGTTATTACCCGATAATAATACATGGGCTTTATCAACCATTAACACAGTATTTACATTTGGATTTAATGTTAAACTCCAAGAATACTTTAATGTGTTAAAGAATAAAGCATTTCTAATATTTGTATCAGCATTCATAAGTTCCCTTATATTAAATACAATAAAATTACTTTTAGGAGATATTGTTGTAGTACCATCAAAATAATACTTTAATTCCTTAATTAAAGGTCTAAGTTTTAATTCAAGTTGTTCTAATATATCTCTTTCCTTACTTTGCTCTGGCATTGCAGTTATTTTTCCTTTTACAGTCGCATACACATCTCTAAATGTTGGATAATCTGCAGACGTAAATTTTGAAAAATCAGTATCAAAATTTATACCAAATCTTCGATAAGTTTCTTGTACCATTTCACTAAAAATATTAAGTACATCTTCAGTAATAGATGGATCATAATATTTCATAAACGCTTTTACAGTTTGTAAAGTTCTTGTTAAAACCGCATAACCTAAGCCTTGCTTTATTTCATCTTCATCCGCATCCACAATAACTTCAAGTGGATTTATCATACCAAAGTTTCCACCTTTTCCAAGTTCAATGAAATCTCCGCCATACATTTTAGCCATATCTTCAAGTTCCCCTTCAGGGTCAATAACAACTATTTGATTATCATTTCTAATGTGTGTTCTAAGCATTAGTTTAGCGGATGTTGATTTACCACTACCTGATGTACCTAAAATAATCATATTGGCATTATTTCTATTGTGTTCAGATTTTATTTGATATAAGAATTGATTAAATAATACAACACCACCTGAAAAATCTACTCCAAGTAATGTAGAAAGACCTGGGTCTTTAATACTATCAAATATAAATGGATACATAGCTGCAATTGTAGGAGATGGAATTGGGGTACCAATTCTATTTTCTAATTCTTGTTTTCCAAATATAGGAAGCATTGATTTTAAAACCTGCTCCTGTTCAAATCTTAAAGGAATTGCCCTCATTTCCATTGCTTCTAAGTAGTTTTTTACTTGCAATTTCTTTTGAGTAAGTTCATCTTCGGAATCAGCAGTTATCATTAAATGCAATTGAAAATCATATATTTTTGCTTGACTTGCTGCAAGCTGTCTTATAAACTCTTCCAAAGACTCATAATCTTGTCTTATTTTTTCCTGCATTGTTAAATCATGTTCTTCTTGATATCTTATTTTAAGTTCAGCAATTTCTTTATTAAGCATTTTTGAAATTACACCAAATTCCATAGGTATATGCTTAATACACATCTTAACACCAGACATACTTGTTAAATGAGATAAATAACCTGGTGAAATCACTTTTGGATAAGAAATAGCCGTTAAAATAGTCGCATATTTATCACTAATAACAAAAGTACTTGGTTTAAATTCTAAGCCCTTAGGCGCCACTTGTGCTTTAATATCCATTATGCAATCACCGTCCCAAATTTAGTAGTTTGTCCACCATTTAAGAAATTATCAAGAATTACACGTAAATCTTCATTAGAAACTTGTTTTGACTGTAATCCCGCACTCGCAAAGTTTTGAACTAAATCCCTTATTTTCTTTTGAATCTTATTCATATCTTTTTCCTTAAATAATAAATAAAACTCTGTATCAACAACATTATTATGTGTAAACATATTTGCTTTTTTTATATCATCAATTATTAACTTTCTTTTTACTGGATTAGTTTGTGAGTTATAAAGTAATTGTAATTGTGATAAATAAACATTTATATCAACTGGTCTATCAGCCGCAATTACCCAAAATTCATAATCTATCATATTATAAACATTTTTTAAATTATTAATTATAAAATATTGCATATCAGGATCTAAGATACCAATATTTCTAGGTTCTATTTTAACACCTGTTACCTTGTCATTGTTATCTAAAACAATAACACCATTCGTAATAGCCTTAACAGGCACAAAATCATTTGTATATTTACTTCTGTTCTTTGTACTCATCTAGCACACACCACCCTTTCCATATAAATCTTTGTCTTGATGTAAAGAATACATACAAGTCTTTTATTAGTGTAAGTGTATTATGATAGTTTGGAATTGGCATTACAAGAAATGCCGTTATAGCAGCAGGCGCTATATCAATAATAGCACTTAGCAAGCTATCAGGGCTTATAACCAATAACAATATCATTGTTACAGTAAGCCCTATTCCAAATAACGCTAGGTCAAACCATGTAAACATACTAAATATTAACAGTGACCTTTTTGAGTTTGCAGGTATTAAATAATTTGTATTCATTTATATATGCCTCCTTTTTATTTATTTTGATTTCTAAACCAACTATTTTTAGCTTGTGCTTGCCTGATTTTTTTGGCTTTTTTTGCGTTTTCATATCCATCAGAAGATTCCTCAATCATATTATCTCTTTCAGCGGCTTTTTTACCATTGCAGGCTGCATCCCAATTATATTTACCACTAACAAGAATACTTGATAATCCAATAGTTGGATTTTCCCTTGCAACTCTTTCCATAGCTTCTAATTGTGACCTGATAATAGCATCACTACCATTCTCTATTTCATTTTTAACTGCATCCTTTTTAGCGGTTTCATAAGCTTCTTGAGCAGCTGTAATTTCTGCATCATTTCCTGAGTTTTCAGCCGCCGTTAGTTTTGCTTTGGCCTTTTTTCCTTCTTCAGAAGTATCAAATAAGAATTCCGCCCTTTCCTTAGCATTTTTTTGATATTTTATATATTCACCACGGGTTTCCATTCGTTCTTCATATTGATCAGCTTCATAAGGTGCATTAGTTAATTCTGCAATTGATGAACCCATACGTTTGAAGACCCCCCCGCCGTCTTTTCTCAATTTCATAGATTCAGTCATACTTCCCAGTGAACCAAAAGCACTTGGTAAACCAAACCCTTTATCTTTTCCTTGTATGCCAGCTTTTGCACCTCTTACACCACCAGAAACTATACCACCTATGCCGGACATAATACTTCTACCAACACCTCTTCCCATTCCACGGCTAGTATTAAATGCAGTAATACCACCTAACGTTCCTGCTGCGGCTAAACTTGCTGTTCCAGCAATAGCAGCTGATGCAAGTGGGCTTTCTTTTATTTGTTTAAGTGGATTAACAGTAAATTCACCTGTAAAGTTAATGCCAAATATATTTTCAATTAACTTAGGTGCTTGATTTGCAAATATAAGTGTACCAATTATTAATAGCAATGTAACAAGAGCATTCATCACGCCTTCAGGATTATCTGTATTATAATATGTTACATTGTTTGCAAGTACTGTTTGAGATATTAAATCAATAAGATAAAATGCTAAGAAAATAATTGCCAGCCTTATAAACAATGATGCATATGTTTTTCCACATTCTTTTGCCCATTTCATCATTGCACCGTCTTTTCCTTGTGCAGGATCAATATATGATACAATAGGTATTGGAGCAATTATTTGTAAAAAATAAAGTTTTACCGCACGAACTGCAACTGCTATACAATATGAAAGCAACATTATTACAATAAATATTCCTGTAATAGTTGAAAATCCAAATGAATAATTAAAATAATATTTATCATTTTTTGCTAAATTAATTATATTTGCAAATTCTGGAAAACTTCTTTCATTTTTTTCATCAGTTCTAAAAAAATACCCTATTTCAGAATGTCCTTTATTGGAAATTACTTCTTCTACTTTTTTAACACACTCTCCGCTACCAGCTGTGGCCATTGATACAGTTCCAAGAACTTGTGCACCTCCGCAAGAGGAAAAGTCGCTTATATCAGGGTTAGTGGTGAAGAAAGCTCCAAAAACCAAAAATTCCATATCTTCCGCAAGAATGCTGTTTGTATTAGAAATATCTTTAATATCTCCACCTGTTGAATTACCAAATACTAATTTTGAAATAACATTATCCTTCAAAATTACACCTTGCAATTCAAATGCTTTTTCAAATATTGTTGGTGTAAGTACAAGTAAAACTAGTACAACAAGCACGTTTGTAACAAGTTTTCCCATTCCTTTTGATCTATCACTGAATTCATCTGGTGAAACCAAATATCTAAGTATCGAAAAACTAACTTTAAATAACATAAATATTCCCAAAAGGACATATATTCTGTTGGTAAAATCTTGAAGACCCATATCACCATCTTGACTACCAAATAAATTAAGATTTGCTAAATAAAGTAATAATTCATATAATTTTGTTATAAAGCCATATATAACACTATCCAATGCCCAGAATATATCACGTATTCTGTCCATTATCCACTGTTCTACCATAAAATATTTACCTCCCACCAATTTTTCTACTTTTTTCTATAAGACCATTATAACATAAAAAAAAGCAACAATAAATAAAGATTATTACTTTTTTACAATTTTATTTTCCAATTCCACAAAGTGGATTTCCATCATCACCAATTTTATAATTGCCATTTTCATCAGTTTGTGGTTCATTTATTTTATTTACAAGATCAATTATACTACTTACAAGTATTGGTAATAAGAATAGTATTACAACACATACAATTCTTATAATAGTATGCTTAAATGCTGTTTTTATTAAATCATCATTTGCACCAGTAATTGCTTTAACAAATTCTATCATCGACATTATAATTAGTAAAATTATTGATGCTACACTAATAATTGTTAATACTTCATTTATTAGTTTTTTAACATCACCATCAATAACTACACAAGCGTTTTTCAATTTATTTTCTTTATATAAACTTCCAACAGTGTATTTTTGTCCCCACTCTATAATATCTGTAATATTAGTTTGCATATTATCCAGAGCTTTTTTTTGATTGTCCTTAACCACATCTTCACTTGATTTATTACTACTGTTAGCCGTAGCAGAAATAATAGTCATATTATCGTCAGTCCAACCAAGATTTTGAGGCATTTTAGTATGGAATGCAACTTGTTTTACACAATCCGGATTCTTCCAAAACGGAAGATTTACAAAAATCCTCCTAAGTAAAGTTGGACAGTTTGATGTTTTACAATCACTTGCTGCTTTTTTTGCATCATCAGCGGTAGGGGCAGTATCACCTGCTTTAAATTCCGGCCAGTTTGAAGAGCCTATTGCATTACTGCCGCGAGTAACATTTACTAAACTACCATCAGCCGTGCCATTGTCATCTAAAACAAAAGTAAATTCATATCTATAATCCCCAGCATTACATATAGTATTTTCATATACACAAGTGCAAGATTTTGAACCTGCACTTACATTCCCTGTTCCTATAAAAAACATACTAAAAATAAATGCAAATACTAAACTAATATTTATAATAGATTTTTTCATCTTTCCACCAACCTATCTTAGTCAATTATAGCATAAAAAAAAGCAACAATAAATACTTTTCGTTACTTTTTTTACCCTGTTATTTCTCCACTGCCATTAGCAGTGTTACTTTCATTATTATCTTCACTATTATTTGTACTGCTATCAACACCATTTATAAACTTTTTAGAACAACTCCACATGTCTCCTATAGTTTCACCACTAGTAGATTTCTTTTCAACACCATCTACTAAGTTTACAGCAAGTTGTACAATAGCAATAATTGCGAATACTAGGACTGCTGAAATAAGCCTTGCCACAAAAGCACTACGATATTTTTTAATATCTTCTTCCTTTTTCGCAACAATTGACTTGGCAAAGTCTAACATTCCCCAAATAATAAGTAGTATAGGCACTACTATTTTAATGCCCTTTATAATTAAGGCAACCATATTAAATAATTCATCAGGAACAGCAATACCACCACATAATGTAGTATTATCGGTTACTGTATCTAACACATTTACAAAATTTAACATAGAATATACCTACTTGTCCGATCCTTTAATGAATTTTTCAACACAAGTCCATACATTTGTTGAAGAACCAGCACCAGTTTCGTTATCAGTAACCTTTCCAACTAAATTAACTACTAATTTAACTATTGTAACTATTAAGAATACAACAATAGCTGCAATTAAACGTTTAATAAATACCTTTTGGCCCTCTTTAATTTTGGTTTCGTCACCGCCAATAACAGATTTTACAAAATCAATCATACCCCAAATAATTAACAATACTGGTACAATTACTTGAATTGCAAAAATAATCATACTTGTCAAGTTAAATACCGCTGACGGAATCGCATCACAAGCATCATTTATTGTTGCCAAAAAATTAATTAATTCCATTTTTCTAACCTCTCTTTCAATATACTAAATATACATAAAATTTAATTAAATGTCAATAATTTAATAAAATAAAATTTTTAATTACACGTTTACTTTACTTTTTAAATGTAAACTATTCTTTAAATTCAAACTCATAATCAAGGATTTTAATAGTATCTCCTTCTTCTATTCCCATTTTTCTAAGTTCATCATCTACGCCTAGTTTACGAAGTTTATTAGCAAATCTAAGTATTGCTTCTTTGGTATCAAATCTACTCATTACAAGTAATTTTTCTAATTTTTCTCCTTTTATTATATATGTATTATTTTCTTTTATAATTGTAAATGGTTTTTCTTCTTTAAACTTATATATTACATGGCTTTCAAACTTAGTATCTTCGTATAAGTTTTCTTTTGGTATGGTATCTAATAAATCAGCAATTTTATATACTAGTTTATCTAAGTTATTACCATTTAATGCACTTATTTCAATAATTTCTACATTTGTTTTTTCTTTGAATTTTTTTAAGTTTTCTTTTGAAGATGGCATATCCATTTTATTTGCGACTACTAATTGTGGTTTTTTTAAAAAATTTTCATTAAATGATTTTAGTTCATTATTTATTATTTTAAAATCTTCATATGGATCTCTATACATACCACTCATATCAATTATATGAACAATTATTCTTGTTCTTTCAGCATGTTTTAAAAATTTATCACCAAGGCCGTGGCCAAGTGATGCACCCTCTATTAAACCTGGGAGATCGGCAAGTACAAAAGATCTTCCATCTTTAACCCTTACAACTCCTAAGTTTGGTTTTAAGGTTGTAAATGGATAGTCAGCTATTTTAGGTTTTGATGCGGATAATTTAGAAATAAGAGTACTTTTTCCAACGCTTGGCATACCAACAAGGCCGGCATCTGCGATTAGTTTTAGTTCTAATTTTACTTTACGATATTCTCCTGGTTCACCATTTTCAGCAAAATCAGGAGCCGGATTTGTTCTAGTTGCGAATGCAATATTACCACGTCCTCCACGCCCCCCATTTACTATTACTGCTTGTTCACTTTTTTTTGTTAAGTCAGCAATAACTAAGTTAGTATCTAAGTCAGTAATAACAGTCCCAGCAGGTACGAAAATAACAACGTCAGATGCAGCTTTACCATTCATTCCTTTACCAAGACCATTTTCTCCATCTTCTCCGCGAATTATTTTTTTATATTTAAAATCTATTAAAGTATTAAGACCTGTATCTACTTTAAAAATAATATCTGCACCTTTGCCACCATTACCGCCAAATGGTCCCCCTAGGGGTACACCTTTTTCTCTTCTAAATGCCCTACAACCATTACCACCAGTACCGGCATATAATTCAACAACTGCTTCATCTATAAACATTTTACCACCTCAATTTATTTTAACCGGATTTGACATTATTGATAAAATTTTGTCAAAATCATCATCTTTTGCGATTATGTTTTTTCTTATTTTCCCACATTTTTCGCATTTATATATTATTTTATATGTGTTTTTAAATTTTTCTATTCCAATAGGAATTAAAGTTCCTTTGCAATTTTCTAATCTATCACCTGGATTTATATCAACGTGTTTAGAAGATAAACAATAAGGACAATGATCTCTAGATGTATAACCTAATGGAATCACACCTTTGCCACATACATCACATATAAATGGAGCATCTATTACTTTGAATTTTTTACTATCCATTTTTTTCACCTACTTAATTATATAAAATAAATGAGTTTTATTCAAGTAAAATAATTTTTATATTTTTAGTGTGTTTCTTTCACAAATAACTCAAGTCCCCATTGATAAGCATTTACTTTTCCAAATATCATATACCTTCATTATTTTTTCTATCTCACCATTTATAAAATCATATTTTAATCTTTCCTATAACTCTATAAAGCTTTCGATAACTAATATCAAACATGTT
>CAYXTH010000010.1:0-16418 GCA_964468025.1 uncultured Muribaculaceae bacterium
TTCAATAGCAACATTTCTTTTAGAAGTCGTAACTTCTTTTGTTGAAGCTTTTGCTCCGGTCATATAATCACCCCTTATCATAATCTAATTTTAGCATTTTTTTTTTAGATGGACAAGTACTTTTTTTATTTTTATATAAAAAATTTAAAATTTTTCTTTTCATTCTATAATTATTTGTAGCAAAATTATTCATATAAACCACTTTGATTATTTTTTTTAGTAATAATTTTATTTATCAAACATCAGACGTGTTTACCTTTTTTTTAAAAAAAATCAAAAAAATTTCAACAATTTCTAATTTTTTTATTATATTAAAAAAGTTTGATAATATTACCAAACTTTATTTAATATTAAAGTAAAATGCTGCTTCATCATCAAGTATATTTCCATAATAAGATAATTTCATATCACTATCACCTTGTGGCACTTCATATGCAAGTGTACCTGTTACTGTACCACCGGACGCTAAATCACCGCTGTTAAGTGCATTATCATTAGTTATAGTAAATGTTTCACTATTTTCTTGTCCATTTGAATTTGTCAATTTCCAATCTAATGAATTGTATGACACTTTTTTATCAGAATTATTTTTAATATTTATAGTAATAATTAAAAATTCCTTACCCTCTTCTGGGCTGTCATATTCACTACCATTTGAACGTTCAATATTTTCAATTTTAAATTCAACATCTTTATATGTTACTGTTTCATCGGTATTAAAAGATGTTTTACTTTCTTTTTTATCAGATGTACTATTTTTTTGCGTTCCAGTATCTTTGCTTGATGGCTTATCTTCACCACCTAATGATGCCAATAAACAAATTATGACTACAACAATAACAACAATTAAAAAAGTTGACATTCCTTGTTTTTTGCCACATTTTGGACAAACTTTTGCCTTACTATCAATTTCACTTTGGCAATGCTTACACTTTTTCATATTTTCCCTCCTCCTTATACATTCTATCATAAAATTTACAAAAAGTCATCTATTATGTGACTTTTTATTTAAGTCATCTATTATAAAATATTGGTAACAAGTGTAAGGTGGTAGAAATGAATAACAAAGACATATATAAAATAATAGGAAAAAACATTAAAAAATACCGAAAACTTAATAACTTAACCCAAGAACAGTTAGCAATTAAGACAAACCTATCATACGGTTATATTAAAAATTTAGAAGCCCAAAGTGTTTATGCCACTATTTCAATAGAAACCTTACTTTTAATAGCAAATACATTAAATGTTAAATTAGTCAATCTATTAGAAGATATTGGCTAATTTTTTTATATCTTATAATTGACTAAAATTTTTTTTATTAGTATAATTACTTTGGTGATTACATGGAAATACTTTTATTATTTATTAGTTTAATTTTAATTTTAATAGCCGCAGAATTATTTGTAAATTCCGTAGAATGGCTTGGTAAACTACTTAATTTATCGGAAGGGGCAGTTGGTTCAGTGCTTGCAGCAATCGGCACAGCACTGCCTGAAACTTTAATACCTATTATTGCTCTTCTTTCAGGAGATAGTACCAAGGCCAATGAAATTGGTATTGGGGCAATACTGGGCGCACCCCTAATGCTTTCTACTTTGACAATGTTTGTAACCGGATGTGCAGTACTAGCATTTAAGAAAAAAAGAAAACATAAAGATAAAGTTGTAGTAAACGCTACTACCATCAGTAGAGATTTAAAATTCTTTATATTTGCTTTTGTACTTGCCCTTATATGTGGATTTATACCTGAAACATTTAAAAACATTAAAGTTTTAATAGCCTGTGTATTATTTATTAGTTATCTTATTTATATTATAAAAATTGTTAAAGAAAATAATAGTAACGAAAGCGATTTACCAGATTTATATTTTGCCTTTGGTAATAAAAACGCTATGAACAATAAATATGTAATTGTACTTGTTGTAATTCAATTAGTACTAGCATTAACTTTAATCATTGTAAGTGCAAATAAATTTGTAGATAGTCTTACCTTTGTATCTACATTACTTGGTATTCCAGCATTTGTTTTATCTATTATATTAACTCCTATCGCAACCGAACTACCCGAAAAATTTAATAGTGTTATATGGGTTTCAAAAGAAAAGGATACCCTAGCCCTGGGCAATATTACAGGAGCAATGATGTTTCAAGCATCTATTCTTCCTGCAATAGGAATATTACTTACAGACTGGTCCCTTACTAGCTTAAGTACCTTTTTAAGCGCTATGATTGCTATTTTCTCTGCATCCTTACTTTTATTTGAATTAAATGAAAAAAAACATATGACAGTTAAAATGCTTTTAACCTGTGGAGCTTTCTATTTATTATTTATAATTTTAATCCTTATGGGTATAATAAATTAACTTATCAATTTGATAAGTTTTTTTACGTCCATTTTACACTTTTCAACTATATTAACCATTTTTTTAGTTTAAGCAAAATCAAAAGTATAATATAAAACAATATAAATAAGTAAACTTATTAAAAAAAAACACATTACAGTGTTTCATTAAAATATGTTTTTAATATATAATCCATAGTAATTCTAACATCAGGAAAAACATCCATATTATCAAGTTCAGCCCTTGAAAACCAACCTATACTTTTACTTTCGTTACTAATAACCGTATCTGTTTCACCATTATTTGGAATTCCTGCATATATAATATCAAAATGCCTATCTCCATTATCTTTACGATTACACATAATACCTAGTGGCCTTATCATATCATCTTCTCTTGGAAACCTTTCACCAATTAAAGTGACTTTTAAACCAGTTTCCTCAAAAGCTTCTCTTGTTGCAGTTTCCTCCGGTGTCTCATTATCCTCCATATGTCCACCAGGTTGAACCCATTTATTAAATATTCCATGTTTAACTAATAATATTTTTTTATCATCAGGATTTATAATAAAAACAGATGCACAAAAATGTCTTTTCATATCTTATCACCTAAACAAGTATATCAAATTTACATAATAAAGTCTATTCTAAAAATTCCAAAATGCCTTCGTTTTCATTTTTTTCATATATATTAAACTTCTCATTTTTATCAAGTGTTGCTAGTAAAACATTTTCTAATTTTATTCCTCTTGTTTTAAGTTCATGCTTAACCCACTTAACATCCTTATGCATATTCTTTAAAGCATTCATCATAATATTTCCATCAATAATTATGTTCGCACATAAAGATGCATTCTCTCCTTTTAAATTCAAATCCTTTAAAACAGTGGGTGTGTATTCACTTTTAGGTAAAATACTAAGTTTTCCATTAACTTCCATAACCGCAAACGCAATTTGACTAATATCAAAATACCCATTGCCCCTGCATTCTTCTAATAAATCATTTACATCAAACTTAACTTTTTTTAACCCATCAATTAAAAGTTTTCCATTTTGAATTAAAATAGTGGGTGTTCCCATAAAAAATCTCCGTAACGTTATGCTTTTCATAGTTGAAATCGATACTATGTAAGCAGTTATTCCAAACACTATAACCGCAACCACTCCATTTACTTCATTAGTATCTAAATTAACAGTCATTTCCGCCGCAAAATTACCTATTGAAATACCTATTACATAATCAAATAAACTAAGTTGTGAAACTTGCTTTTTACCCAGCATTTTAGTTACTAAAAAAAGTGCAAGCAAGGATATAAGACCCCTATAAATTACTGTTCCTATTTCTGAAAAATCCATATAATCACCACTTATAGTATTAGTAAAATAAAAATAATTATGCGAACACATAACTATTTTTTTGTACTATTTCTAAGTTTTTTCATAAATTCATCATGATCCATTATTACATTTGTTTTTAATACAAATAATAATACAATTATAACAAGGACTGAATAAATAACATAACCAAGAACTCTATCTCCTATTACATATACAACTGATGCGACTGCGAATAAGACATCAACTAAATATATAACAAGAACTGTTTCTCTATGTGATAAATTTTTATTTAAAAGTTGATGATGCAAATGAAATTTATCAGGTTTTGATATACGCTCACCTTTTATAAGTCTTCTTGTAATGGCAAATAAAGTATCTAATATTGGAATTGCAAGTATAAGTATTGGAATTATAAATGATGTCAAGGTTACATTTTTAAATCCAAGTAAAGCGATTATTGATATCATAAACCCCATAAACATTGAGCCTGAATCCCCAGCAAATATAGATGCTGGATGGAAATTATGAACTAAGAAACCAAGCGTTGCACCAAGCATAATAAATGTTAAGGTTACATCTGTTCCTAGGTGTCCTAGTATAGTCGCTATAATACCAATTGTAATGTAATATATTGCACTTATACCGGCTGCAAGACCATCAAGGCCATCAATTAAATTTAAACAATTTATACAAGCAACTATAAAAAATATTGTTATTGGATAAGTAAATATACCAAAGTCAATATATAATCCAAATGCACTTATATCTTTTAAAAGTATTTGACCATAAAAGGCAACTACACAAGCCGCAATAACTTGTCCAATAAATTTATAAGATGCTTTTATAGGTTTTATATCATCAATCATTCCCGTAAATATAATTATTGTGGAACCTATTAAAACTGCATTCATTGTTTGACTAGGTTCACCAAATATCATATAGCTAAATAGAAAACCAAAATATATCGCCACACCACCAAGTCTTGGCATTGGTTTAGTATGAACTTTTCTTGCATTTGGTATATCAAGGGCTCCAATATGAAATGCTATTTTTTTTATTATTGGAACAAAAAAAGCCACAAATAAGAAAGTTACCATAACCGTTAAAAATATTTTAGTTATAATTTCTTCACTCATTAAAACTCACCTCTTCTAATTATATTTTATCACATTTATTAAAATAAATCCATTTTTTAACTAAATACTTCTACTTGATGCATTTACGCTCTTTAATTAAATTTTTTTTAAACTACACTCAAATTAAAGTTCTCTACTAAATTTTTATCATATTTATTTTAATAATTTTTTCAAAAAATGCAATAAAAAAGCTCTTTATAAACTTTTATAAAAAGCTTTATATGTAAGATATGCCATATACACATCAAATTTACTTGAAACTTCATATGGTGAATGCATTGAAAGAATTGGAATACCTAAATCAATAACATCAATACCTCGGTTTGCGAGTATATATGCAATTGTTCCGCCACCACCCATTTCAATTTTACCCATATCAGTTACTTGATATGTGATGTTATTTGCCTCTAATATATTTCTAACATAACCTATAAATTCGCTTGATGCATCACTAGCACCACTTTTGCCATTTCCACCAGTATATTTATTGATAGAAACTCCTTTATTTAAGTATGCTTCATTATATTTTTCAAATGCGGATGCAAAATTTGGATCAAATCCTGCGGTTACATCAGCAGATAATGCTTTACTTTTACAAAGTACAGTATTAACCATATTATAATCATTTTGATTTGTTTTATTTAATAGTTTGTTTATATAACACTCAAACACATTAGAAAACATACCAGTATTACCCATACTACCTATTTCTTCCTTATCGGCTAAAATTAAAGTTGAAGTTTTAGTGGGATTTTGAATATTTAATATAGCAGTTAATGCGGTATATGAACATACTTTATCATCTTGCCCATATGCACCAACCATACTACTATCAAAACCTAAACTTTTGGCTTTCATTGCAGGTACTAGTTCAAGTTCAGAACTAGTAAAGTCTTTTTCAGTAATACCATATTTTTTATTTAATATATCTAATATGTTTAATTTAACTTTTAAAGAAACTTTATCATCCTTAAACGGCATACTCCCTATTAAAATATTTAAGTCTTCTCCCTCAACACCATTTGTTAAAGATTTTTTATTTTGCTCTTTTGATAAATGTGGTAATAAATCAGATATTACAAACACAGGGTCATCATCATCATCACCAATATTTATTTCAAGCACATCACCATTTGTTTTAGTAATTACCCCATATAAATTAAGCGGTATACAAGTCCATTGATATTTTTTTATTCCACCATAATACCTAGTTTTAAAATACGCCAGTTCATTTGTTTCATATAGTGGATTTGGTCTTACATCCAGTCTTGGAGAATCAATGTGAGCCCCTACTATCTGCATACCATTTTTTAAATGTTCCTTACCAATTACACTTGCGAATATTCCTTTATTTTTGTTTATATAATACACTTTGTCATTTTCTACTAAAACATTCATTTTCTCTAAAGGCTTGAAACCATTTTGTTCTAATAAGTTTTTTGCTTCTTTTACAAAGTTTCTTTCTGTTTTTGCTTTATTTAAGAATTTTATATACCCATTGGAATATTCCATTACATCTTTCTGGTTACAGTTAAGCCAACCATTTTCTTTTTTATCAAATAATTTTTCTTTAAGAATTTCACCTTTTGTTTTATCAGACATATCTTTCTCCTTTTCTTCTTTTATTATACCCTAATATTTTTTTCCTAAACCTGTTTCTAGTAAATTTACATTTTCTAATAAAACACCTGTTCCTTCAACAACGCAAGTAAGTGGACTTTCAGCAACAAATACTGGCACTTTAAGTTCGTGTGCTAAAAGTTCATCAAAACCATTTAAAAGTGCTCCACCACCTGTAATTACTATTCCTTTATCTACTATATCAGCAGAAAGCTCTGGTGGAGTTTGCTCTAATACACTTTTTGCAGCATTTACGATAACATAAACACTTTCTCTTAATGCTTCTTCTACTTCATCTGATGTAATTGTTACTGTATGTGGAAGACCTGTTACTAGATCACGTCCACGTACTTCCATTTTTTCATTTAATGAACCAGGAAAAACAGTACCAATTGTAAATTTAATATCTTCAGCTGTTCTATCACCTATAAGTAATTTGTATTTGTCTTTAATATATTTAATAATGTCATTATCAAAAACATTACCAGCTATCTTAATTGAAGAAGATGTTACGATTCCACCCAATGATAAAATAGCAATATCAGTAGTACCACCACCAATATCAATAACCATATTACCACTTGGTTTAGATATATCCATACCAGCACCAACTGCGGCTACTTTTGGCTCTTCTTCTAAGTAAACTTTTCTTGCACCTGTTCTTTCAGCAGCTTCTTTAATAGCATTTTTTTCAACTTGTGTAATATTTGATGGACAACAAATAAGAATTCTAGGCCGAGCAAAAAAACTTTTTGCGTTTGCTTTTCTAATAAAATTATTAAGCATGATTTCAGTTATTTCAAAATCAGCAATTACACCATCTTTCATTGGCCTTATTGCTTTTACTTTTCCAGGAGTTCTACCAAGCATTTCCCTTGCTTCATGACCTACGGCAAGCGGCCTTTTTGTATCAGCGTCTATCGCAACTACACTCGGTTCATTTAAAACTATTCCTTGTCCTTTTATATATATTAAAACATTGGCTGTTCCTAAATCAATTCCTATATCTTTTGAAAACATTCTATCACCTTTTTTCTCAAATATTATTATATCACAGGTTACTTCTTTTTAATAGAATTATTTGCTAATTTAAGATACTTTTTTTTAGTTGACTCACCACCTCTAATATGCCTTATTTGTATATGTTCTTCAAGGATTAATTTTATTTTTTCAGATAAATTAATATCTAATTTTTTTAATTTTGTCGTTAAGTCTTTATGAACAGTACTTTTAGAAACATTAAATATTTTAGCAATTTCCCTTAAAGTTTTTTTAGTTTTCACCATATAGTTAGCTTCTTGTAAAACTCTTGTTTTTATTTTATCACTCACAGGCATTCACTCCTTTATACCATTATATAAAAGAGAAAAGTACGTTATGCCAAAAAAGAGCATTTGCTCTTTAAAATGTATTTATATCTTTATCATAATATTTTTCAGGATTTACATAACTACCATTTACTTGTAATTCAAACTCTAAATGATTACCTAAATCCTTGTTAATATTTGATGTACCACTTTTACCAATTGTTTGCCCCTGAACTACTTTATCATTTGTTTTTACAGTAACATCAGCCAAACTTTGATAAATAGCAGTTACTTTATCATTAGTTTTAATAGTTACAATATTACCGAGTAATTTATCTTCTTTAACATCAGTGACAGTACCGTCTAAAACACTTACTACATCAAAACTATCTACCCCACCATAACTAACACCACTATTTTGTAAATATGTTTGTTCATAATTTATAATTGAGTTTTCCTGTTCTTGTTCAGTACCTTTATAATCATAAAAATTTTGAACAATCTTTACATTGTCGTTAGTATATGGCCTTACTATAATGGAACTAGTTCCAACAACAGGCACCTCATCAGTTTCAAAAAGTTCATCTACATATTTATAATCCTCAGTATCTTTTGGTGTTTTCTTTAAATTAGCACTTGAATAATCAACATAATAAAGGGCACCCAGTAATATTGCAAATAAACCTATATAAATTCCATATAAAACATTTTTTTTCAATTTAACTTTCTTCATAATTTCACCTCTCTGTTATCATTTTGAACAGTTTAGGAAAAATTATACTAAATTTTTTTAATTTCAGTATTTAAATAATAATGTTTTAAAATTTTATCATAAGTATAGCCTTCTTTTGCCATACCAAGTGCACCATACTGACTCATACCAACTCCATGTCCAAAACCTTTTGTAGTAATAGTTACTTTATCATTATTTTGAACTATATTAAAATAGTTGCTTCTTAAAGAAAGTTTTCCTGCAAAATCTCGTCCTTTAAAAATTTGACCATTTATTTTTAAAGTTTTAATACGGCCAGTACTTGTTTTTTCTAAAACTACAAACTCTATTTTATCTTGATATTTTAAATTTAATTTACTATAAAAATCTTTTAATTCAAATACCATCGTGTCTTCAAACACCGGTGAAGACGTGTCCCAAGTACTTGATACACTCCTTAAATAAGGTATTTTTGAAGAAAATACTTCTTCGCTATTTTCAGTTTGACCAGTACTTGTTGAAAAAAATAGTGCCTCCACTACTTTCCCTTCATACGACAAATACTCACCCTTAGTTTCTAAAACAGCGGTTTTAATTTTATTTATTTTATTTACATAATCATTTTTCCATTTTTCTTTTAATTCATCATCAGTTAAATAAACTTGGTTACTTACAGTATTTACCACATCATAATCTTTATCTTTATTTTGATTCATTTTAACCAATACATAACTTCTAGACGCTACTGCTTGAGCTTTTAAAGCTTCTAATTCAAAACTAGCGGGCATTTCTCCCGCAAGTACTCCTTTTATATATTCTTCAAAAGGAACTTCAGTTATAGTATTTGTTTTTTCGTTTTTAACTCTAACTACCATATTACTCACATAATAAAATTTTATTTCGTCAGTTCTTATAAATAAATTAACTATAATAAATGGTATAAATATAATAAGTATAGTAATTAGAATTATTTTTTTCATAAGTTTCTCCTTTATATAATTTTAGAATACAAGAAAAAATCATACAAAAAATTCACTACTAAATATGAAAGAGCCATACTAATCATTAAGTATAAAACTCTTGAAGCATAATATTTTTTTTGCTTAAATATATTATCTATTTTAACACTGTCAAGTGCCCAAATGGCAAGTAATACAAACACAACATATAGGATTGCTTTTACATACATAAATTAATCCTTATAATTATCAAGCATATCTATTCTTCTTTGATGTCTTTCTTCATTTTTATATTCAGTATTTAAAAATACATCAACTATATCTTTTGCTCTAAAAAGGGGCATTTTACCACTAATAGCAACTATATTAGCATTATTGTCTATTCTACTTTGTTTTATTTCTTTTGTATTATCTACCTTAGCACATCTTACACCTTTTACTTTATTACAAGCAATACTTATTCCTATACCACTACCACAAATGGCAATACCTTTTTCTACCTCATTACTAGCAACTGCCTTTCCAAGTTTAAAAGCAGGTACAGGATAATCACTACTAACAGCACTATCTGCTCCATAATCAATTACAGTATAACCTAGTTTTTTTAAATAATTTGTCAGTTTTTGTTTCAAATGATAGCCTCTATGATCACTCGCAAGGCCTATTTTTTTTTCCACTTTATCTACCTCCTTATTTTATTATAACATCATTTTGTGTAATTTATAAGAAAATTACTAATATTTATATATATGTTATTTCTGAGTGAAAATGTCAATAAATTATATTAAAATACTTTCTTGTATTCAAAGGAGGTATTTTTATGTTAAACGAATGTGAATTAAAAAAAATAGATACCATTATTGATATCTAAAAAAATCACATTAAAAGTGGCTATAGAAGTTTTAGACTTATCGGAACGGCAAATTTATAAGCTCAAAAAAATGATGTTAAAAGGAAATGAAAATAGTTTTATTCATAAAAATCGAGGTAAAGAAAATCCAAATAAAGTTGGTGATGATTTAATTGAAAAATTAGAAAATTTATATTTAGAAAAGTATCATAATTTTAACTTTGAACATTTTTATAAAGATCATGTTTATGGCAAATATAATATATCTTATGATATGATGCTCAAACGATTTACTAATGATGATATTATTTCTCCACTTGCTCATAAAAAAAAGAAACTTACTTAGTTTCTTTATCAAATCCATATTTTCTATTAAATTTTTCAACACGTCCTGCTTTTCTAGCAACACCTTGTTTACCTGTAAAAAATGGATGGCATTTATCACATACTTCAAGTTGTAACTCTGGCTTATTAGATCTTACTGTAAAAGTATTACCACAAGCACAAGTAACTTTTGTATCAACATATTCTGGATGTATACCTTTTTTCATACTTATCTCTCCTTCCGCCATAACTAATTTTTAGTTATAGAAATTCATTTGCATACATATTGTAGCAAAAACAAATATAAAAATCAACCCTTAAACATTTTTTTATCAACTACATTTATAATTTGGCTCGCAATCATATTTTGACCATAAATAGTATCATCCTTAAAATCAGGATACCCATTAAACTTTTTTTGAACATCAATATATTTTACATTATAATTATTACTTTTATCTTTAAATTTATTATTTAAATATTCAAATATATCTTTTTTATTTCCATTATAAAATCCTATTAAAATAATATCTTCTTTACAATACTCTCTAAGAAGTTTTAAAAGCTTATCTAAATCACTAGCCATATCATCAATATAATCATAAACATTACTATTTACTCTACTTAAAACATCCTTTTTAGAAAATGAAAGCGTTATCAAATCAGCTTTTACCAAAGCATTTTTAATTGTTATTTCTTTATTATCTTTAACAATTGTTTTATTATTATTTATATCATTTATTAAATCAGTTATTTTTAAATCATTTTTACTATACTCATCAACATATATTTCAAGTACACCTTTTTCTTTCAAATAGTCTTTAACATACTTAGAATAACTATAATTTTCACCTAAAGTTAAATAATATACTTTTTTATCTAATGTACATAAATAAATTAAAAAAACAGATAAAATTATTAAACCAGAAATCATTATTTTTTTCATATAATTACCTCTAATTTATTATATTTTACCTATTTATTTTTATGCATCTATCAAAGAAATATCAGCACCAACATTTGTTAATTTTTTAACAATATTGCCATAGCCCCTTAATACATAACTTATTTCTTTTATAATTGTCTGCCCATCAGCATTTAATGCGGCAATTATTAAAGCCGCTCCTGCCCTTAAATCACTGGTTGTTACTACAGTACCTTTTAGTTTCTTTGGACCTTTTATTGTAATAGTATCACCATTTATTTCTATATCAGCACCCATTTGATTTAAGTAACCTACATTTTGAAACCTATTTTCATATATTGTTTCTTTTATATGACTTGTACCATTGGCACTTATTAAAAGTGATGTAAGTGGTTGCTGAAGGTCAGTAGGAAAACCTGGATATACCTCAGTCTTTATATCAAGTGGTTTTAAATTTTTACTTTTACTTGCGATTACTTTATCTTCCATTATTTTTATATTCGCATTCATTTCCTTTAACTTTATAAGCAAGCTATCTAAATGATTTGGATTTATATTACTTATTACTAAGTTATCACCAGTAAGAACTCCCGCAATAATATATGTTCCTGCTTCTATTCGATCCGCAATTACCTTCACATTTCCACCAGTTAAAGTAGTTACCCCTGTAATAGTTAAGGTACTTGTATCTTTACCATTTATTTTAGCACCCATTGAATTTAAAAAATCAATTAAATTTCCTATTTCAGGTTCCTTTGCACAACCAGTAATAATCGTTGTTCCGCTGGCTTTTAAAGATGCCATTAAAATATTGATAGTTGCTCCTACACTTGGAAAAGGTAAATTTATTTCAGTTCCTATTAATTTGTCAGCACTAATAATGTATTTACCATTATCATTTACTACCTTAGCACCTAGTTTTTTAAAACCATCTAAATGAATATCAATAGGTCTATCACCAATTTTACATCCCCCAGGAAAGTACATTTCTACTTTCTTAAAACGAGTTAAAAGTGCTCCCATAAAATAATAAGACGCTCTAAGCATACTAGAAAATTCTTCGGTAATTGGTTTATTTTTTACCTTTTTAGCATTTATCGTTAACTTATCATTTTCCTTACATATTTCCGCACCCAAATAATTTAAAATATCATCTAGTATATTAACATCAGATATATTAGGAACATTTTCAATAGTTACCTTATCAGACAGTATAGCCGCAGGTATTAAAGCAACTGCACTATTTTTCGCACCACTTATTTTTATTTCACCTTTTAATAATTTATTACCATTTATTTTTATTTGTTTCATTATAATCACCCATACATAAACTTTTAATAATTATATTTTATCACTTTAATAGATTTTTGAAAAGAGCAAGTTTTTTCTTTACATTTTATTTACAATTATAATATATAAAACATGCCTACTATAACTAAAATTATACCACCTATCATAGTTGCGTATTTACCTAATGATTTTTGGACTTTATTACCTATTGTTAGTCCAAATAAAGTGAATAAAAAACTACATATTGCGAAACTACTTACTGAAAATAGGTAATTTTCATATATTGTCTTAAGTGATATACCAACTGAAAAACTATCTATACTTACTGCAAAGGCAAATAATATAAAATCAATTATTTTTAAACCTTTTATTTCAATTTCTTCTTTTAAGGTTTCTATAAACATTTGAAAACCTATAAAAATCAAAATAATACCTACTACTATTTCAGGATTTATTTTGATAAAAGATAATATATAACTACCTATAAACATTCCAATAAGTGGCATAAAAAAATGAAATATGCCTACTATCATAGATAAGGTATATTTTTGTTTCTTTATCATATTTAAAGTGCCATATACTAATGATAATGAGAATGTATCCATACTAAGGCTTACTGCGACTAATAATACTAACAATACCATTTATATCACCTATTAAATCATACTATTTATTTTATTTATTATTACTAAAATTATCTATTATTTCACGGACAAGAGATTTATATTCTGTCTCATCAGTATCTTCTATTAAACAAAGTGGTGGAAACAATACACACCACCAATTATCTCCCTCACCTTTTCCAAGCGTTATGAGTAATGAATTGTAATAACCCTCTTCATAGATGATACCTTTATATTCTTTTTTAGGAAAATAATTATAACCATAGTTTATTTTATAACCTTTATTATATTTTTCTTTTATAAGTAAATTATTTATATTATTGTCTATTTGATATAAATTATTTTTTATTATTTTTTCAGCTTCACTTGATGTTTTTACATCTTTTAATAAACTATACATATCTTTTTGTAATTCATTTTTAACTTTTAACTTTATATCTTGATCATATTTTTCATTACTGTTTGGCACTACTCTTATTCTAATAGCGTCGTCTGGTATTTCTAAACCTTTTACAATTATGTTTGATATAAATAGATAAAATATAAATATTATAAATAGTGTTAGTATTGTTTTTTTCATAAAAAATTTTCCCTCCTACTTAATATTGGAAGAATTTTATATTTTTTATTCATTTGATTTAAATATTAATACAAATTATATACTTTTATATTAAAAAGACTGTTACTAATTTGTAACAATCCAAGCATCAGGAATAGCCCTTGTAGACTTTTCTCCATTACCATTAACTGGCTTATTTACCAATTTATTATTTATAACTAAACCACTTGATGTACCTCCATCAAGATTAGCCGCATTATAAGCACCATATCTTAATAAAATTTCAGTAATATCGACCATATCAGCACCAGGAACTCCGTGGGTGTAATCTCTACCATCCATTACTAAGAATAATACAATACCATCTTGTCTTTGTGCAATTGCACTTCTAGGGGCATTACCCCAACCCCCATTACCTTTAATAAAAGATGGCGTACCGTTAACAATTAAAAATGGGCCAAAATCAACCGCATCTCTAATACCAGCCTTAAGTGCTTCATCGGCATTCATTTTTGATAAAATAAGTTTGTTATCATTATTAAAACCTATTATACCACCATTACCATATCTAGCAGCACTACTAACTATCTTACCATTTGAAATAACCACACCGTGTGGATTACCACCATTACTCATATAATTAGGGTCAATAAAGCCACTTGCATTCATCGCAACTATAGCATTATTATTTTTCGCAATTGTTGTAAGCATTTGACCCTTAGTACCTAAATAAGCACTTGTTGCGACTTTAACTTTACTAGGATCATAAATCGCTACTAAATAACCTCTTAAATTATTTTCATTTATATTTATTAACTTATAAGCATCAGTATCTTTTTTATCTAAAATCTCTTTTTCATATTTATTTAAAAACATACTAGAAGAAAGTGAATAATCAGTAAAATTTATTTGATTACTATCAGTAGACGCTCCACTTTCAACTACAACATTATCACTTAAAACTTTATCAATAGTTTTTTTATCATAAAACCAAGTTGCTAAATACTGGTGATTCATTGTTGTCATTGCACACGTAATAAGCCAGTTTCTAAATGTTGGCCAAGGACCATATAATAATGCAGCAAAAGAACCACCAAATAGTATAAAACAACTTACTATTATAATTAAAACTTTTTGATATAATTTTAACTTTTTACTCTTCATTGCTACTTTCCTTTCCAAAATACTCTCCATCTTCATCAAAATCTATATATTTTTTATAAACAACAAATTCCCCTTTATTAAGCTTATCATAATTTCCACTTTCAGCCCATTTATTATAGTTTTCCACAGTTTTATTATAAGATTTAATATCACTTATATAATAATTATTTGCTGCTTCATAATTAGCCTTAAAAGTTGTACACTTATTATTTGCAGACGCATCATTAAATTTAATAGTACAAATATCCTTTAAATTACTACTTGCATTTTCCACAGCTTTAATAGAATTTTCATATTTAACAATAAGATCATTCAGATTACTACAATTTTTAGATAATTCCTCCAAATAAGTATCTTTTAAACTATTATAAACTTCTTCCCTTAATTTCGCATATTCAGTTATTTTTTCATTAAATACGCTATAGTTTTTAGAAACTTCAAGCATTTTTTGACGTGTTTCTGTCTGATCCTTCTTAAAATCAAGGACAAATAAAAAACCACTTACTCCCAATATAATAAATATTATTACTACAACAATTATAAACTTTTTCATAAATCTTACTCCCTATTATATCTAATATATCAAAATAGCATTTAAAAGTAAAGAAAAAGCACAATATTTTATGTGCTTTTAAACATCAAATCTTCAAAGTAAAAAATTTAATGCCTTTATTATAGTCTACGATATCATAATGAATAGTAATTAAATACTTAGGATAATTATCTTTAATCATTTAAAGACTATCTATCTTTTTAATGTTTTCAATCAAAAAAGAGCATTCGCTCTATAAAGTTGGACTTACCTCTGGTCCTAATGGAAGACCAAGTATAAACCATCCAGTAATTATTAAAAACCATACAACCGCAAATAATAATACTGTTGGCCTTAATAAATTAAGGGTTCCAAATACTGTTATTTTGTTACTTTCTTTATTATTATATTTTTCTACAAAGGCAAGCATCACAATAAAGTATATAAAGAATGGGGTTAATCCTTTACCAATACTATCGGCAGCTTTAAATATCATTTGTGTAAAATCAGGTGTAATATTTGCTTTCATAAATAATGGTACTAATATTGGAGACGCTAATGTCCATTTAGTAACCGCATCTGGTATTAAGAAAGACATAACAATTATTACAAGCATCATTGTTATAATAAGTGGTAGTCCGGTAAATTCTAATCCACTCATAAATGATATTAGAACTGCACCAACAACTTCACCTAAGTTAGTAAAATCTAAAATACTAATTATATTTAAATAAT
>CAYXTH010000011.1:0-15953 GCA_964468025.1 uncultured Muribaculaceae bacterium
TATATTATTCTTACGTTTTCTACCCATAACAACAATCCCTTCCCTATTATGTTTTGATTTAAATAACAAAAAAAAAAAAAAACAAGTCATATTTTCGATAAATCAAAACATTTTAAAGTGCGTTTTAGTATAAAAAAATAATTAAATAATTTTTTACAAATTCATATACTATTTTAGGTGATTTTATGGCAATTATAAATTATACAAGCAATGAAAGAGATTTACTTGCTCGTTTAATGAGAGCAGAAGCAGTCGGTGAAGGTGATTTAGGAATGCTTATGATAGGAAATGTTGTTGTAAATAGAGCACTAGCAAGATGTTTAACTTTTAAAAACATTTCTACAATAAGTGATGCGATTTATCAATCCCCTGGTGGTTTTTCTGGAATAAATAGTCCTTTGTTTTTTAGTAGTCCTACAACGCAAGAAAAAGATCTCGCAGATAGAGTTTTAAGGGGAGAATATTACTATCCTGCGACTAATGCCTTATGGTTTTATGCACCTTCATCTGGTGAAAGTTGCCGTACTGCTTGGTGGGATCAACCCCTTAGTGGTAAATATAAAAATCATTGTTTCTATGAACCCGCTAGTGGTGTATGTACTGAATTGCATTAAAAAAGTTAAGCTTACATTGCTTTAGTAAGTTTAACTTCTTTTTGTAGTTCTTTACCATTTCTAATAATTGTTAATTTAATGGTATCTCCTATTTCATGTTTATAAAGCATAAATTTCAAATATGTACTATTTTCAATAGTATCATCATCCATCTTAGTAATTACATCATTTTCTTTAAGTCCTGCTTTTTCCGCTACTGAACCTTCTTCAACCTGAGCAATTACTACACCTTCAGTAATACTATCATCTAATTTTAAGTTATTTCTATAAAGATACGCAGTGTTTGAAACATCATACATACTGATACCTAAATAAGGTCTTTCAATCTTTTCTCCTTTTTCTAGTTTATCAGTACTAGACATTGCAATTTCTATTGGTATTGCAAATCCCATACCCTCAACTTCACTTTTAACAAGTTTCATAGAATTAATTCCAATCACTTCACCATTTATATTAACTAGTGGTCCACCACTATTTCCTGGGTTTATTGAAGCATCAGTTTGAATAGCTTCCATCATATATGAATTAGTTCCATCACTTACAGTTATTGTTCTAGTTTCTCCAGAAATAATACCCTTAGTTACTGTACCCATATACTCACTATTAAGTGGAGTACCAACAGTAAATACAGTATCTCCTATTTTAGAGTCAGCACTTTCACCAATTTCAGCAACTGCCAAAACAGATTTTACATCAATTCTTAAAACTGCAATATCAGCATAACTATCACCACCTAGGAAAGTTGCCTCAACAGTATCCCCCGCAGTATTTACAATTTTAACTTTGTCCGCAGAACTTACTACATGATAGTTTGTCATTATATAACCATATTTACTATCTTTTTTATAAACAAAACCTGAGCCAGAAGATTCTACTTGATTATTTTGATAAGCATTTATTAGTACAACTGAATCATAAACTTTTTGTACAGCCTCATAAATACTATCACTTTCATTTATTGTAACATTTTTGGTTGTTGTTGTTTTCGATGTATCTTTTGTAAAATAAAGCGTTCCCGCTACTCCCGCAAACAAAACTACTATTATAACTACTAATCCTATTATTTTTTCTCTCATAATTTCCTCCTATTCCATCTTCTTAATATCATACCAGTTATCAGGGAAACCTATTTTATTTAAAATATTTATAAGTGGTATAACATCAATTTTACTATCTAAAATCTCAACTTCATATTTCATTTCATCCATCATTGTACAAAATTCTTCTTTTGAAAGCATTATTTTTAATATAATAACTAATGAATATAAATCATTTTTACCATAAATATAACCCTCTATATCAGATTTAATATCAAGTAATTCATGATATTTATTATTAGGTATTACTCTTTGTGTACGATGATCATATAAGATGTCTTCATGAGCACATACATTTCTAAAATTAGATAAAAGTTCTAGGTAAATGCCTAAAGTATTATTGTCTATATTATAAAATTTTGCAATATTTATTTGATCTTCATACTTTAATATATCATAAACTTCGGCAATAATACCAAGTGATAAAAGTTTTACTAATACCCACAGTGGCACATACCCATAATTATCAAGGTAATGCTCCGTCGCAGCGTGCTTTTTACCGTTTATACGTACTTGTCTTTTTATCTTGCTAATTACATCTTTTACCTGTCTTACTTTCAAATTATCTTGCGTAAAGTTTTTTAAATCTAGATAATCTTTTTCTCTAAATCCATATTTTTTTGATAATTGATAACTTATAATAGATTTCATATTGTTTTCAATAATTAAAATGTTTTTAAAAAATATATTTCTTATTTTTCTATCAAAAACAAACATAGCATACAATTCTTCAAATGTAGTCCCTTTTATATATCTTTCTGTTTTTGGAAGCGTTATAAATAAATGGCGATACCCTGATATAAAGTAATAATTTTCACGAAATAATATATTTTTAGCAAATTTTTCATCATTGATAATTAATCCTTTTGACCTTAATATTTCAATTTGCTGGTCAAGTGTTTTGAATATTTTGTTTGCCATTCCTATCACCTATTATCAATTATATCACAATTCTAGCATTTTTTTGTGATAAACATTTGAAATTTTTAATTTACATTAAACATTTGTGTTTTTATGATATATAAAAAAAAGACCTTGTGGCCTTTACTGTAAATAACCTATAAAAACAGTTTGTAAATTAGTATTTTTCTTACAAGTTATTAAAGTTATTGTATTTCTACCTTTATTTCTTACAATATCTATATAACCTGTTTTTTCTCTATCGTAAATGTTATCTATAATATATTTATATTTTTTACCCAAATAATAAATATATACTTCATCTTTTACATTTAATCTATCTAAATGTTTAAAATAAGCAATTTTACTATTACCACTATGGGCAGCTAAAATTAAATTGCTGTTTTTAACATCAGGCATTTGTGATGTTTCTATTACTTCAATGTTTTTTTCTACAGTATTAAGATAAGAAGAATATTCATAAAACCCTTGTTTTAAATTTATTTTAGGAATACTAAGAATACCTAAATAATTATTTGAAACATCTTTTTCTTTTACCTTTTCCATCTTATTAACACTACCACTTAAAGTAGTATTATTTACTTCAAAAGACAAAATATTTTCTTCGCTTTTTACCGCACATATAAACATACTTAAAGTACCTACAATAATCAAAGTAAAAGCAATAACTTTATTTTTTAATGTGGACAAATAAACCACCTAAAATACAAATGAATGAAAACATATAGTTAAAGTTCTTAGCCGTATTTGGAACTTTAACTACCTCAGGTGTTTCTGGTACATCAGGCGTAACAATATTTTCTATTTCAAAAGATGTAGAAACAGGATTAGAAAATCTAAGGGTTGCCATTTTTTGATTAGCGTCCTTTGTATAAATTATTAAAACTTGATTATCATAATTTTTTCTTGTTAAAGTTATTTTTTCTTTTGATACTTTTTCCTTATTAAAATCTATCATGAGATTATTTCCATCTACGGTTATATTATGATACTTACTATTTGATAAAACATAGTCTTTTAAAACATTGTTTTCATCATTTATAGTTAAGCTTGTACCAACTTCACCAGTAATTAGTGTATTACTAAATGATGGCCTAAGTTCATCTTTTTTAATTAAATCTAAAATTTCTTGTTTTTGTCTAGAATAATCATATATATTTCCAGTATTATTTTTACCACTAGACCAACTTACTTTAACATTTGGATTACTGACATTCCAAATAAGCTCTTGACTAGCCAAATAATATTCTGGGCTTTGATGCCCTGGATATTCATATCCATAATAACCTATTTTTTCCATCATAGATTTCTGCTTTTCGGTAAATGTTGTCTTACTCCAATCTCTTGAACTATTATAATTTCTGTCTTGTATAGAAACCCCAGGTTCTATACAGTAAGCAAGTGTATTTCCAAAGTAAAACATAGTTACACTATTTGAATTTAAATTGCCATTTACCCACTGGTTATAGTAAATACCATTTATTTTTTTATAGGTTATTTCTTCGGCAGAAACCGAGGAGGTACTAATAAAAAGTACTGATAAGCTGAAAAATAGTAACGATAGTTTTTTTATCATAATTCTCCTCCTTCTATTTAGCCCCTCTATATATATGATACGAGATAAAAACAAAAATTCCTGCAAGAAAACGAAAAAAAAGTTTAAAAAAAGCAAATTTTTTTAATTTACTCTAATTAAACACATTAAATGGGTATCTTTTTGGCATTTCTAACTCAAATGTCATTGTTTCTTTTGTAGTAGGATGGATAAATTCCAACTTTTTAGAAAACAAAGCAATAGGTACTTTAGGCATATTTTTTCCATATTTTTGATCACCTATCAAAGGATAATTCCTTGAAGAAAATTGTACTCTTATTTGATGGGGTCTTCCTGTTTCTAAATTTATAGTAACTAATGACAAATTATCTTTATATTTTAACAATTCATAATTTAACTTTGCGTCTTTCCCTTTTGATGACACAGTAACTATATTTGTTTTTGTATTTTTTAAAAGTTTATCACTTAATGTTCCATTTTCAGGAACTTTACCCTTAACTACCGCAATATATGTTTTTTTTAATGTTCTAT
Organism: uncultured Muribaculaceae bacterium; assembly: GCA_964468025.1. Classification (GTDB taxonomy): domain Bacteria; phylum Bacillota_I; class Bacilli_A; order RF39; family UBA660; genus Coprosoma. The sequence continues at coordinate 4,719 of CAYXTH010000011.1, forward strand.
TTCTCACTTGATTACTAAGTCTTGACGCTGCTTTACTGGTTTTTGCAAATACCATTACACCACCTACTGGTCTATCTAATCTATGAACTAAGCCTAAATAAACATTACCAGTTTTGTTATATTTTTCTTTTAAGTAGTTTTTTAATATTTCCAGTAAAGATATATCATTTGAATTATCTTTTTGAACTGGTATATTTACTGGTTTTTCTACTACAAGCACATGGTTATCTTCATAGATAATGTTAATCATTACTTTCCCATCTTCCATATATGCCACAAGGAAGTACTAAATTATTAGTAGTAACTTTTAACCCTACTTCACCTGTTTCTATTTTGCCATTTTTATAATTTTTCATTCCCATTTTAAGCATATTGCCAAGCACTATACTTGATATACCCGTTGTATAAGAATTTATAAGAAAAAATAAAGGTTTATCACTTAATATTTTAAGTATTTCTTCAAAAAGTACTGCCATATTTTTTTCAAATTTCCATACTTCTTTATTAGGTCCTCTACCATAACTAGGTGGATCCATTACTATGGCATCATATTTATGACCACGTCTATATTCTCTTTGGACAAATTTTAAGCAATCATCAACAATAAATCTAATATTGGCATTTTCTAATTTACATAATTTCATATTTTCTTTGGCCCATTGTGTCATACCTTTTGAGGCATCTACTTGAACAACATCTGCCCCCGCTTTTGCACAAGCCATAGTTGCAGCACCTGTATATGCGAATAAATTTAATACTTTTATTTTTCTATTTGATTTTTTTATTTTTTCCATCATAAAATCCCAGTTAGTGGCTTGCTCGGGAAAAAGACCTGTATGTTTAAAGTTTGTAGGTGTTACTTTAAAAGTTAAATCTTTATATGATACTGTCCAGTATTCAGGTAGTTGTTTGTTAAACTCCCAATAACCACCACCTTTTTCGCTTCGATGGTAAATTCCTGATACATCTTTCCATTTTTTGTCAAAAGGTACTTCCCACATTGCTTGTGGATCAGGACGTCTTAGTATAATATTTCCCCATTTTTCTAATTTTTCGCCATTTCCAGCATCTATACATTCATAGTCTTTCCATTCATTACTAATTTTAAGCATTTACATCACCTTTTACAATTATACACTATTATAAAAATTTTTCAAAATAAAAAAGGAAGCCGTTATTCCAAATGTTAAATTGGCATATGCCAGCCCCTAATAAGTATCTTTTGGAATTCTTCCTTACGATACAATTATATGTTTATTATTTGTTTTATTCAATATTTTTTAGTTAAAAAAAATGTATTTTACACAAAATTTTACACAAAAAGCATTGGAATAATCCAATGCCTATAATATCAATACTGTTCTTGCAATACTGATATTTACTTTTTTTGTCTAACTGGATGGTAACCCGGCTCAATGTCATTTGTATCTCTACCTATTGCAGACCAAGCATGATCATGTTCATATTTACTAGTTCTATCTCCGTTATATACGTCTACATAATCGTGTCCATCCTAATTTTCTCTAATAACTACTGAACCAATATGCTCACCACTTTTATTATCATATAGTTCATATTCAGCTTTATGATTGTCAGCCAAGTCATCACTTTGTGTTAATTTAAAGTCACCCATAATTCACCTCCTTAATATTTATGATTTTTCTTAAATTCATCAAGTTGTTCAAGAAACTTAGATGTATAAATATATTTCTTTAAAGGAGTCATCACTACACACAAATATTCAAATTCATTTTTATAATTATTTTTCACATCAATATTATTATATTCATTGTGTGCTTGATGCATAATATCTAAAATAGCAGGTTCTAGTACATCAATATGCCACTTTTTTATTTGTGGCTTTATACCATAATTGATATTTTTTATTGTATTTTTATTTAAACTTTCTTCATAAATTGCTTTATCTTGATAGAAATTAGAAATAACAACATCAATTAGTGTATTAAAAATTTCAATATCTTTATTTTCCATTTGTCTTATTTTCACCAACCAATTCTTTCTTTTTTTCAATTTGATCTTTTGCATTAACTAATATATATACAAGTTCACTTTCATTTTCATTTAATATTTCCAAGATTTTTTCCCAGTCAGGGGAATTATGATCAAAATTTTCAACAACTTCATTAACTCCTGACTGAATATTTAAAAGCATACTATAAATTAAGTCTATTCTTTCTTTTGGCATATCAAAATGTTTCACATACTCTATACTCATATTTTTTCATCCCTCTTTTCACAATTTAGTTTACTATATCATTGTTTCAAAACATTATCAATCTATTTTACACAAAAAGCATTGAAATAATCCAATGCCTTGTATGTAATCCTAACGTTTTGAGAATTGTGGTGCTCTTCTTGCACCTTTAAGTCCTGGTTTCTTTCTTTCTTTTGCCCTAGGGTCCCTAGTAATAAAACCAGCTCTTTTAAGTATTTTTCTATAACTATCTTCATTACCTTCGTTATCAGCATCATATTCAAGAAGTGCTCTTGCGATACCAAGTCTAATTGCTCCTGTTTGACCAGTGAAACCGCCACCGGTTACTGTCACTGTAATATCAAATGTTTTTTCGTTATTTGTTGCAACTAATGGTTGCATTAAGTCCATTACGTTTGTTTCGTATGGAAAAAAGTCTCTTACATCACGTCCATTAACAGTAATATTACCCTTACCAGGTACCATTGTTACTCTTGCAACTGATGCTTTTCTTCTTCCAGTTCCATAAAATTTTCTTTCCATAATTTTCCTCCTAGTCCATCTTTAATACTACTGGTTTTTGAGCAGTATGTGGATGTTCTCCTTCTGAATATACAAATAACTTTTTATACATTTGTCTTCCAAGTCTTCCTTTTGGAAGCATTCCTTTAACAGCTCTTTCAACCATTTCAACAGGATATTTTTCAACCATTTCCTTTGCTGTTCTTTCACGAAGTCCACCAGTATATCTACTGTGATCATAATAAATTTTATCATTTAATTTATTACCAGTTAGATTTACTTTGTTTGCGTTGATAACTATAACATAATCCCCACCATCAACATGTGGCGTATAAGTAGGTTTATGCTTACCTCTTAAAACTGACGCAACTTTTGTAGCTAAACGACCTAGTGTAACACCTTCAGCATCGATAACATACCAATCACGTTTAACGTCTTCTTTCCTTTGCATATATGTTTTCATAATACTTTTTTTCCTTTCCATCTACATTAGTAAACTGTCCCAAGGTTTACTGATGTGGGATTTAAATTAAATGTACCAATGACAATTGTACTAAAAATATAAGTCTATGTCAATAAAATCACATGCTTTTTTTAGTATTTTATGATTTCTGAGTGAAAATGTCTCTATCAAAAATGCAAACAAATTATTGCCTACGGTCATTTTCGAATAAAAATGTCTCCATTTTGTAGTTGACAACAAAAGAAAAAAAATATAATCTAACAATGTCATTTGGGGGATATGGCACACTGAGGAGTGACCAAAGCACCAAGTGATAGTTATAAGAAAAAAAGAACTATCCAATGGTTTAGTTCTTTTATTATATGTTCCTTTTTTCGGTAATTCAAAAGCATTAAACCTCGGGGTATGGGACAGAGCCCCAATTGTTTTTTCTTAACATCATATTTTTTCTCCAGGGGTGCTCTTTTGGGTGATATGTGCTTTTTCTTCTCCTTTGGTTTATTATTTTCTTTTTCGATGTAATAATCTTTTAATTCTTTTTCTATTTTTCTTAAGCTCATCAAATGGTTTAACTTCATAAAATAGTTTGCCTTCACCAGTAATATGCATTTCTTCATCATCATAATACTCAATATTTAAACTTTGGCCATTATCAAATAAAATTTAACTGGTGAAATTTTATCACCAGTTAAATCTAATAGTTTTTAATACAATACATCTTTTAAATACAAACCCTCAGGTGCCGCAGTTTTACCTGCTTGTCTTCTATCTTCGGCTTTTAAAATATCAATAATTTCCTCACTTTTTCTTTTACCTTCGCCAATTTCAATAAGCGTACCAATCATATTTCTAATCATATACCTTAAAAAACCAGTACCAAGAAAACTTAAAGTAATCTTGTTAATACTTTTCATATTTCTAATTAAATTAGTTTGCACAATAGTCCTTGTATAATCTTCTTTCTCATCATCTGCCTTAGTAAATGACTTAAAGTTATGGGTGCCTTCTAAATATTTTAATGCCCTTTCTATTTCCGCAACATCTAATTTTTTATTATACTGGTAAACATAATCTTTTTCAATGGGATTATATTCCCCCATATTTATAATATAAATATATTCCTTAGCCTTTACATTGTACCTAGCATGAAAATCATCGGAAACAATTTCCACCGATTTAACATAAATATCCTTAGGTAATAAACTATTAAGGCCATCTCTTAACTTTTCAGGTGTAATATGTTTCATATCCAAATCAAAATGAGCCTTTTGATTTAAAGCATGAACACCTGCATCAGTTCTACCAGAGGCATGAACACTAACCTCTGTACCACCATTTATTGTAGTTAAAGCTTTTTCTAACTCTCCTTGTACAGTCTTTTCATCAGGTTGTTTTTGATACCCCTTATATTTTGAACCATCATAGGCAAATGTTATAAAATATCTCACTGTAAAAACTCCTTTCACGCATCTTTATATCTGTAAACATCTTTCATTAAATCACTTATATCATCACGGTAACTCATATCAATATTCTTTTTACTCTTAACCAAATTTGAAAATTTCATAATCAAAGGCATATCTAAACCATAATTATTAAATACATTGCTTGTAAAAACATTATACTTATTACCCTCAAAAACAATATTATCATTTTCAGTTAGAAACACATAATCAACTACCCTATACAAAAACTCTATATCAGATGTAAAAATTATGATAGTCTTATTATACCGCATTTTCATCATTTTTAATAGTTTTATTAAATTTTTCTTACTATTCGTATCTAAAAACATAGTTGGATGATTAAAAACCATAATATTATTATTTTCAAGTAGTACCCTTGCATTAAGTACTTTTTGTCTTTCACTACTACTTAATTTTAAAAAATTTTTATCAAGTACACTACTATCTAATCCAGCTATTTTTAAAGAATTTTCTATTCTTTTTTTACTGCTAACATTTAATATATTTATTACATTTTCATTTATATCATCCAAAGGAGAAATATATTTATCTATTACTCCAACTATTTTATTATCCTTAATTAACTTGCTGATTTCCATATATCATTCACCAGTTTCTCCATATTGGTATATTTTTTATCAACCAAACCATAAAACATTAACTTTTCCGATAAATCAAGCATAAACGGCACGTCCATGTTTAAACTATTTAAGACATCTAAATGATTTAATAGTTTTTTATTAGTACCTGTAAATACAACCTTTTTATCTAAAACAATGACATTATTACCATACATTATATTTTCAGTATTAGTAGTAAAATTTATAATTGTAACACCTTGTTTATTAACTTTTTTTAAAACACTATAAACATAACTATTTATAAAAATGTCATCCAAAATAATTATTTTAAACTTACTTATAAGGCAAATTGCAAGAGCAACTAAATACTGTTTATTAAGACTAAGTTTCATAGGGTTTTCCATAAGTAAATCTTCCATTTTAAGGTCTTTAACAACCTTTAAAATATATTTTTCATCATTAGATGCGAAAAAAAGTTCCGCCCTTACTGTATCAAAAACAAAAAAAACACTTGGAGTAGAAAAAATTACTCCTGCATTTTTTCTTATATACCTTTTATTAGTATTTAAGTCTTTACCTAAAATAGTTATGCCATTACTTTTTTCAAAGCCTAATAATAATTTTATAAGCGTTGTTTTTCCAGAATTATTATTTCCAATAATTGTTGTAAATGAACCATCTTTAATACTTAAACTTAAATTATCAAAAACAACATTGTTTCCATATGAAAATGATAAATCTTTTATATCTATAACGCCCATAAAACCACCCAAGTCAATTATACGACAAAAAAGAAAGTATTACAACCTTCTTACCGCTTTTTTTCTTGTATTTTATAGATAATTTTAAGTAACAATTTCGTTGAAACAAATCTTGAAAAGAATACCGCAAGTTTCATTTTAATACCAGGAATTATAACTAATTTTTCATCAAACATTTTTTTAACAGCATATTCTGCAACCGTCATACTGTCCATAGCTTTTACACTAAAATTAACCTTTGCAACTTTATTAAATTCAGTATTAACAGGCCCTGGACATAGGACACTAATAGATACATTACTTTCTTCTTTTTTTAACTCTTCATAAATGGCTTCACTAAGTCTTAAAACATATGCTTTAGTAGCATAATAACTAGCCATTAAAGGTCCAGGCATAAACGCCGCACTAGACGCCACATTTAATATATAACCTTGATCTTTTTTCTTAAAATCCTTTAAAAATAATTTTGTTAAAGTTTGAAGGGCTTTAACATTTAAATCTATCATATCAAGCTCTTTATCAATTTTTATATCAGTAAAGTTATCACAAATACCAAAACCAGCATTATTCACTAAAATATCTATATCATCTTTTTTTACTTTATTATAAAGTTCCATGCAATTATAAGTACTAGATATGTCCATTTCAATTACTTTTACATCAGTATTTAATTCTTTCTTTAATTTTTCTAATTTTTTACCACGCCTTGCGACTAGTATTAAGTCAATTCCCTCATTACTTAAAACTCTTGCAATATCTGCGCCAATTCCACTACTGGCTCCCGTTATTAGTGCTTTCATATTATCACCCTTAATTTAATTATACATTAGCAATTTACATTTTGTAAAGAAAAATCTATTTTTTGCCTTTATAACTTGGCAAAGGTACATTTTCAAGTTCAAGCATAAACTGATTAAGTTCATCCTTGTTCATACTAAGTAGACCATCATATAACTGTCCAAGTTCACTATTTAAGTCATTTTCTTTATTAGTTTTACCAATTAAATTTTTTATTTTATATAAAGTATCTATATCCATATTATCTAAGTCCGGTATTATTTCCGAAATAAGTTCTCCCTTAGGGTTTTCTTTAATTGTAGTAGGCTCTTTTTCCGGATATAAATCAAGTATTTCTATTTCATCAGGGACTTTTAAAGGCTTTTTACCAAATATATCAATTTCATCTAATAAAGATTTTTGTTCATCAGTTAAATTTTCATACCTACCCTTTTGATTATAAATCCACATACCTAATTTTATACCAGTTTCATTATCTACATAAGTAGTAGGCATTTCTACGTTTCCATATAAATTATAATATTTTTTAGCAGTTAAATACTTTTGCATCCATCTTGCTTGAATTCTTTTTTTAACGACTTTTGCTCTTTGTACTGTTTCAGGTGCAATCATTTTATCAGTAAGTTTATTGCTAGATTTTTTGTGCCAATTTATATGAAGGTCATCTAATAAATTTATTTGTCTTGCAGACAGTAATCCTTTGTCTTTGGCACCTTTTTGTTCCTTAATCCATTTACCAAAGGCAAAATCGTCTACCTTATATTTATGTCTAACATCAATTTTTCCTTCTTTTTCATATACAATTTTTGCGACTTCATATGCTAAAAGCCAATCTCTTGGAATTGTTGTGTCTTCCTCTTTGGCTTTTTCTTTTACCGTGGGTATTTCTTTTAGATATTTGTTTTCTTTTTTAGGTTTGTCCTTATTTAAAATACTATTTAATTCTATTTCACTTTCATTAATTAGTTTTTCTTTATCACCGTTTTTGATAATTTCATTTAAATTTTCAAATACTCGTAAATTATTTAAGGCCGTACATCTTTCCACTAAAAAATTGTGAATACTTTTTGGATTATCACCTTTTTTTATTCTTATACCTATTACACAAACAACGTTATCAATTAAGTATTTTGTATAAATTCTTGTTTGAAAGTCTTTATATTCAAATATATTTTTAATACTACCATTATTGGTAAGTTTTTTTGCGAATGCAGTACTACTTGGTTTTTTACCAGACTTAATAAATTCAAATATATTTTTAATTCCATCCATTATTTCCTTAGAATCGTTTATTTTCTTTAAATCCTGGGTAAAGTAAAAGTTCCCACCACAAGTTTTCGCTAAAACAATTTGTTTAGGTGTAAGTTCTTCACTAGTTAGATTTTCACCACGCATTTCTACCTTTTCGGCCGCTAAAAATTCATCACAAGTATCAATTACCACATTATATCTATTTGCGTCTTCTATCATACCAAGTTTTAATGCGGTTATTTTTTCTTCTTCTAAATAAGAAATAATTTTTGCTAGTTCTTTTGTCGTGTCACGAATGCCACGGTAAAGTAAATTTTCTTTTATATCGGAAAGTTTTTCAATAACATCAGTACTACTTAAATTAGATAATACTTTCGCATAACTTTTGTATTCTTCTTCTGTCATATGCACCTCTCCTTACTATAAAAATTATAGCATACTATTATTTTTATTGTCAAAAGTTATAGTTCTTTTTTTATTTCATTTATTTCTTTTTTTAAAGCATCTACCATTTTTTGCATCATTTGAACAGTATCTTTATCAGTATATGTAGTATTTATGTTTCTTTCAGTTTGTACTTGTTTATAATAAGCATTTGTACAAAGAACCTGTGCCACTAGCATTAACCAATTTCCTAAGGCATTTTGTTCGTTAGCGGTTAAGTCATCAATAAGTATATAACCTATAGCAACTGCACTAAAACTAAATAATTTGGGTGGGATATTTGGTATCATAGTTTTCACCTTTATTATATTTTATGAAAAAAATTTGCCTTTAAGCAAACTTTTTATATTCCTGCATTTGATAGCATTAAATTAACATAGTATTTTGCAGTTTCAGAGTCCCAGTGCATTCCATCAGTAGTATTATATGTAACTTTAAATGAATAATGTTCTCTCCCACCATTACCTATATTCATTATTTGAGTAAATAACTGAATATATTTTAAATTATAAGAATAACTTGAATTTACTATTGAACCTATTGCATTATTAAATTTATTATATTTATAGTTTGAACGGTAACCTGCTAGGCAAGCATTATTGTTGGTGTTAGGTACAATGTATGAACTATTGGCTTCATTTGTTCTAACAGGGTGCATAGAAACTACATAACCGTTTACATTGTATCCGTTGTTTTTAAGCATTCCAATAGCGTTATTATAACCTTTGGCGTATTCTTTTATACTTGAATTATCTGTAGTTATTTGGTCGCAGGTAAATCCTTTTATTGTGTTTCCGGAAAGTGGAAAAAATACATAAAATTGTACTTGTCCTTTAGCGGATGAGTATTTGTCCATAGTGTTTTTTACACTAGTAAGACCTGCATTATATTGATATTCTATACCTGAATCACTGTTTGCGATATATACTAAACTACCATTACTTGTATTATAATCTTTATAGCTAGTAGCATTTTCCATTCTTTTAACTTGGGATGCACCTACTACTATAATTACTCTTTTAGTTACAGTAACTGTCATACTAGCACTTTTATTTCCATCTTGTGTTGATACTGTAATAACCGTCGTGCCTGGATTTTTTGCGGTTACAATGCCACCATTTACTGTGGCGACTGAGTTATTGCTTGAAGACCAATTTACACCTTTATTACTAGCGTTATATGGACTTACTGTTGCAAGTACAGTAAATGAAATGCTACCACTATTTAAGTTTATAGTTTGATTTGTTTTATTTAAACTTACACTACTTACTCTTACTACACTTGGTGTGGTTGTATTTGAAGAGTTATTATTATTTGACCTACTTGAATTACTTGTACTATTTTTATTACTTGTATTGTTATTACTACTAGAATTGTTTTTATTTGATGTACTAGTATTTGTATTACTTGATGTATTATTTTTGTTGGATTTATTTGTATTATTAGTGTTTGAATTATTATTGTTTTTATTAGTACTATTTGTAGTATTTTTATTAGAAGGATTTATTGTACCAGTAGATGGTTTTTTAGTTGTACTTGCTTTTTTAGTACCATCTACTTTTATCGTAACAGTCTGTTTTTTAGAATTATCTTCACTGGTTACAGTTATTTTAGTTTCTCCCTTACCTACCGCAACTATATTACCGTTATCATCTATCTTCGCAACATTTTCATCTTCTATTTTATAAATTACTGATTTATTAGGGTCGGCAAGTCTTATCTTTTTCTTATCTCCTTCATCGAGATTTACTGTTCCTTCTAATTCTAGTAATCTATTTTTAGAAAACTGGTGCTGTTTATATAATCCAACGCCGAAAAATATAATAAGTATTACCGCAAATATAAAACTAATAACTAATCCATTTATAACAATTCTTTCTTTCATATAAACTCTCCTACTCTTATAATCATTATACCCTATTTATGTACATTAAAGCAAGAAAAAATCCCATTGAGGGACTTTTTCAAATATATAATCTTAGAAAGGAAGTATACTTTTTAGGAAACGCAAACGTTATGTGATCATGTTTTAAATTATAAGATTTCATAGAAAGGTTAGGTGAAATTGCGTTTTCCCATACATAATACACTACTTAGAAAAAAGGCACAAATGCATGATTTTTGAATTTGGTAAGAAAATTACTACCAATTTTTAAAATTAGTATAAATTCACTTTTTTTAACTTTTTTCAAAAAAACTGGTTTTTCTTAGTTTTAGTATCTTTTATGATGCAATAGTATAAGGATCGGAACTAATTCCAGTACCTTTTAAAGTTATATCACTTGATAAATGTAATACTGGGCAGGCACCGCGGTAGTTGTTAGCAGTGCTGTTGTCGACACACCCGCTAGACCGCACACCCCACACAATGTCACAGTACGAGATAACACTCGGCGACAAAGTCCATTGATAGCTTGAACTATTGAACGTTGGCCATAACCAGTTATTACTGTTACAATAACCTGTACTATCTGAGTTATAACCAGCAGATAGACTTGAACAACCTGATGTTGTACTTGCTCTTAAAAGCTCAGTTACTGTATAAAGGGCTACATAGCCTTTCCATTGATATTGTTTTTCTTGCTTGGCATCAGTTTCTAATGTTTCAGTATCACTAGTATCACCTGGTGTACTTACATTAAATGTTCCTTTTACTACTTTTGATTTTGCATCACTTGATAAACTATTATAGTATGTCCCATTTAAATATGTTGCCATTGTTGAATCACTTATT
>CAYXTH010000012.1:0-15786 GCA_964468025.1 uncultured Muribaculaceae bacterium
ATACTGAAAATTTTATTAAAGATAATATGTTTAAAAATAGTGATTATTTCTTTTATTTAAAGCAAACTATAATTACATTTATCAATTTATTTAAAAGTAAAAATTATTCACCTAATATGTTTAATAGTTTTTATAATAAAAATAGTTATGAAAAAAACAAATACATAAGAAAAAGAAATAAAAAATATTTAGATTTAATTAAAGATATTTATGATAAATACGAAAATTATTTAGTATCTAATAATAAAATAGATTTTAATGATATGATAAATAAGGCGATTGACAATGTTGATTTAAGTTATAAATATGTTATTGTTGATGAGTATCAAGATACATCTTTTTCTAAGTTTTGTTTACTTAAAAAAATAAAAGAAAACACCAATGCGAAAGTAATGGTAGTAGGAGATGATTGGCAGTCTATTTATAGATTTACGGGTACTGATTTATCGGTTTTTACAGAATTTGAAAAGCATTTTAAATATACTAAGGTATTTAAGCTTTCAAATACTTATCGTAATTCAAATGAACTTTTAAGAATTACTAGTAAATTTATTATGAAAAATAAAAACCAGTATTCTAAAAATTTAGTTTCGAATAAATATTTAAAAAATCCTATATATATAGTTTATTATGATAATCAAACAAAAAAACTTACTGATGTTTTAAAAAAAATAAATAAACCTTATTTTATATTGGGTAGAAATAATAATGATATTAAAATAGTACCTAAAAAATATCAAAAAAATTTTATGACTATTCATAAATCAAAAGGCCTTGAAATAGATATATCGGTTATTATAAATTTAGAAGATAGTCCACTAGGGTTTCCTAATAAAATAATAAATGATAGTATCTTAAAATATGTTAGTGTACATGATACTTTTCCTTATGAAGAAGAAAGAAGACTTTTTTATGTTGCTTTAACAAGGACTAAAAGTTATAATATTTTACTTGTTAATAAAAAAAAACCATCTATGTTTGTGAAAGAAATTATTAAATATATGAAAAATTAAAAAAATGACACCTAATTCGTTGAAATAGGTAGTCAAACTAATTATTGGTTTTAACCATAAAAAACGACATCTAAGTTTTAAGACTTAAATGTCTACTACTAAAATTTTGGGTAGACATTCAGCGTGCAAAACTGAATGTTCCCTTTTTATTATATGTAGGTTCCCCTAATACAATTACATAATATCATTTATTTAATGATTTGTCAATTAGTTATAACGTATGGATCACTTGATGTTCCGGTACCTGATAAAGTTATATCACTTGATAAATGTAATACTGGGCAGGCACCGCGACCGTCGCTAGCATTGTCGTTGCGGACATACCCACCAGAGGACACATTCCACACCTCGCCACACATACCCTTATTATCTTAATTTTAATCAAATATTAAAACTGTGTTTAACAACACCTTTTAAAAAAATTACCTTAATCTTTACATTTTCCTAAAAAAAAGATAAAAAAATTATCAAAAAAAGTTGACAAATAGGAAAAAAAAGAATATACTATACCAGTAAACTTATTTAGTTTACCAGTGTAAAGAAGGTGTATTATGACTGAAACAAAAGAAAAAATACTAAATTCGGCACGCACATTATTTACTGATTATGGTTATAAAAAAGTAAGTATGGATGAAATTGCATCTAATGCCGGAGTAACAAAAAAAACTGTATATAGTTATTTTAAAGACAAGGAAGAATTAGTTAAATATTTTATCAATGAACAAATAACACAAATGAAAACAATTACTGATGAAATAGACGCTAAAAATATTTCTTTTGTAGAAAAAATAAATGAAATGATAATAACGTTACTACATTATAGAAAGAACACAAAATTTATTATTAATTTAGCAAAAGAAGCCGAAGCAATGCCAAAGGGTAAAGCAAAAGAATTCCTTGAAGTTTTAAATAACAATATGCAAAAGGAAATAAAGGAAAAACTTAAAGTCGCAATAGATGAGGGTTATGTTAAAGAATGTGATGTGGACATAACTGCATTTATAATTTGTAAAATTTATACTGCATTAGTATTTGAATGGGAAGGACCAATTGACCAAAAAGAAGCAAGCAAAAATATTATTGAAATACTAAAATCAGGTTTAATTAAATAGGGGGGATATATATGAAAAAATCAAAAAAAATAATAGTTATTCTAGGAATAATAATTTTACCACTTATTTATAGTTTTTGTTATCTAAAAGCATTTTGGAATCCATATAATAACCTAAATAAAGTTCCAGTTGCCTTAGTAAATTTAGATAGTTGTACAGAAAACTGTAAAAGTGATGATTTAATTAAAACATTAAAAGACAAAAAAGTATTGGACTTTAAAGTCGTAAGTAAAGAAAAAGCTGAAAAAGGCTTAATAAATAAAGATTACTATGCAGTTATAACAATACCAGAAAACTTTACATCATCATTTGAAAATGCAAAATCAAAAGATAGAGAACAAACAACAATTACTTATAGAGCAAATAAAAAAACAAATTACTTGGCATATCAAATTATAGGTAATGCGGTTACACAGGTCGAAGAAACACTAAATTCAAAAGCTGATAAAGAAATAGTAAAAGAGTTAACTGATAACTTACAAAGTGTTCCAGAGCAAACAAAGGAAATATCAAACGGTATGAGTAAACTAAGCGATGGAACTAAACAACTATCAAATGGTGCAAGTACATTATATGGTGGGCTTAGTAACTTAAATACAGGTTATAAAGCATTTGATAATGGAGTTACTAAATTAAATAATGGGGTTAATACATTATACGATTCATATAACCAGTTTAACAATGCGATAACCCAGTTAAATAATGGAGTGAAAAGTTTAAGTGGTATTGCTAGTAAAGCAGATGAGCTAGTAAAAGGTGTAAATTCTTTAACTGAAAATAGTAAAAAACTAAGTGAAAACATTAAAAATTATAATACAAGCTCGAATAAAGCGTATACTGATGCCCAAAGTGCATATAAGTTAATTATTGCGTATGCTAACGCTAATCCTGATGCATTAAATGATACAAACTTTAAAAATGCATATTCACTTGCTCAAGGTTATATAACTACAAATGGACTTGAAACATTAAAACAATCATCACAAGCAATTTCTGATAATAGTAACAAATTTACTGATAATTTGAAATACTTAAATACCCAAATAGGATCTTTAAATACTGTTTCAAGTGGTTTTGAATCATTAAATTCAAACTTAACACTATTAAGTGAAAATTCTACAAAAATATTAAGTGGTATTGATACTATAAAACAAGGAATGAATGAATTACAAACAAATTCAAAAACAATTAGTAATGGTATTAGTAAAACAACAAGTGGTGCAAGCACTTTAAATAATGGATTAAGCACCTTAGATAGTAGTGTAAATTCAAGTATAAATACATTAAATAGTAAAATAAATGATACTGAAAAGCAAGTATCAGAGCTTACTGGATTAGATGACTATGCCAAAAGCCCAGTAAAAACAAAAGAAGAAGCATATGGTAACTATGATGAATATGGAGTATTCTTCTCACCATACTTTATGTCATTATCATTATGGGTAGGAGGCCTTTTAATCCTAATGGGACTTTACTATGATCCAGATCAAAGATTTAAAGTACTCGGAAGAAAGAGCGAAAAGAAAGGCTTAAGACTAGTATTCTATAATATCATTGGAATTATTCAAGCAATATTATTAGGATTTATTTTAAAAGTATGCTTAGGATTTGATGTTACAAACAACCTATTATATTATGGTTCTTGTATATTGATTTCATTAACATTCTTATCAATAATTATGTTCTTATTCTTTAACTTTAAAGATGTTGGTAAATTTTTAGCACTTGTACTGTTAGTAGTACAACTTGCTACTTGTGGTGGTACGTTCCCAATAGAAACAGTACCAGATGCATTTAAAGCAGTATACCCATTTATACCAATGACTTATTCAGTAGATTTACTACGTGAATCATTTGTAAGTATAAATTCAGAATTTATCGTAAAAGATCTAACAATTTTAATTACATATTTTGTAGTATTTACTGGATTACTTGTTTTAACAGGTTATTTAAAAAGAAAAAAGGAAAAAAAGTTAGAAAGCTAGAAATAGCTTTTTAATTTTTCCCTATTTATCATTGACATTTACTAGGTGTTTAGTGGTATAATATAATTAGTTTATAGGTTGTTTACCTTAGAATGGTGGGTTTGTTATGACAAAAAAAGAGCTAGCAGTAAAACTAATAAATGATAAACTAAATAATAAGACATTTTTAAGTTATAAAGAGATCGCAGATGTTACTGGATATCATCCAAAATACGTTTTAAAATTAAAAAAAGAAGTATTAGATGGTAGTATTAGATTAGTTCATGGAAATAAAAATAGAGTACCTGCGAATATTATGAGTGAAGAAGAAAAACAAAAAATAATTGCCCTTTATAAAAAAAGCAATGTAAGCATTAGAAAATTTTGTAATTTTTATAATAATCGTAGTTATTCTTGTATTTATAATTTATTAAAAGAAAACAATTTATTAAAGTAATTGTTTTTTTAGTTTAAAAGCAAAAAAATTGAAAAACCTCTTGAAATTAGAACGATTTTTCTATATAATTAAATTTGTGCGTGATAGCTCGCAAGATAGGTGATAAAATGGAAGATGGAATTAGTACAGTTTTTACAATACCTTATTTAAATTTACCTGTAACCAATGCGGTTGTAATGTCTTGGATAGCAATGATCATTATAATTGTATGGGCTTTTTGTGCTACTAGGAACATGAAAAATGTACCTGGAAAATTGCAAAACACTGCGGAAATAGTAGTTGAATTTATCAATAATTTTTCATCAGGATTTATGAACAAGCTTGATGTTAAAACATTTGCTCCATATGTTGGTACAGTGTTTTTATTTCTTGCTATTGCTAATACAATAGGTGCATTATTTATGGGTGAACTTACTAATGGTATTATTGCTCCTCCTGCAAGAAGTTTAGGAATTGCAGTAGCACTTGCTCTTATGACAATAGTAATTGCCGTAGGTGCTGGAATTTGGAAAAAAGGTCTTAAAGGCTTTCTTAAAAGTTTTCTTGAACCCCTACCATTTTTACTACCATTTAATTTGCTAGAGCTTATCACAAAACCATTATCGTTAAGTATGCGACTTTTTGGTAATATTTTAGGTGCTTATATACTAATGGAGTTATTAGTTGCAAGTACTCATATTATCTTTCCGAGTATAGCATGTTTGTATTTTGACTTATTTGATGGTGGGCTTCAAGCATTTGTATTTACATTCTTAACAGTGCTTTATATATCTGAGGAAGTAAATGAAGAAGAATAGGTGGTGAAAATATGGAAATGTTAGGTTTAATAGGTGCAGGTATCGCGGTATTAACTGGACTTGGTGCAGGTATTGGTATCGGTATCGCAACTAGTGGAGCAGCTAATGCGATTGCTAGACAACCAGAAGCTTCTGGTAAAATTCAAACTATATTATTATTAGGCGCAGCACTTGCGGAAGCAACTGCAATTTACGGTTTAGTTATCGCAATAATGATTATGGGTAAAATGTAATTACCATAAAAAGACTTCAAGCGATTGCTTGAAGTTTTCATAGTAAAAAATAGAATGGAGTGTGTATATGGAATTTGACAAAGAATTTTGGACTACACTGTTTCTTACAATAATTAACATTACAGTGTTATACTTTATTTTGAAAAAAATACTATTCAAACCAGTTACAAAATTTATGACTGATAGAACAAGTAAAATCGATGAAGCGTTAAAAATGGCCGAAGAAGCAAAAGCTTCTCTTGCAAATATTGAAGAAAAGCAAGCCCTTAAATTAAAAGAAATAAAAAAAGAAGGCACTACACTTATGAATGACTATAAGAAAAAAGCACAAGCAGAATATAATGCTATCTTAGAAAACGCTAAAAAAGATTCAGAAATACTTGCTCAAAATACTAAAATGGAACTTGCTGCTGAACAAGAAAGACTTATGGCTAGCCTTAAAGATGATATTACAAACCTTGTTCTTGAAACTAGTGAAAAAGTTATTAAAAAGAACATTGATAATAAAGATAATAGAAAATTCATTGAAGATTTTATTGAGGAAGATAAATAAGGAGGTAAATTATGGCTAATATAGGCAAAAGATATGCTGATGCAATATATGATAATGACAAATATAGCGATAGTTTAAAGACTCTTTTTGAACTTTATAATACAAATGAGTTTAAGGATTTTATTGGAAACCCTAAAATAACAATTATTGAAAAATGTGAAGTTATTAAAAGCCTTATAAAAATCGATGATGTTTTCTTGAATTTTGTTAAATTATTATTAAAAGAAAATAGAATGAATATAATTGGTGATATATATACTGAATATATGAAAATGTTAAATAAAGAAAGAAATATTTTAGAAATTACTATTATAAGCACAGATAAAATAAGTGATAGGGATGCTAAAAAAATTGCTGAAAAATATAAAAAGAAATATAGTGCAAAAGAAGTTAAATATAAAATAGAAACCGATGAAAGTATTATTGGTGGTATTAAGGTTATTGTAGATGGTGTTGTTTATGATGATACTGTTAAAACAAGACTTAATGATATATTAAAATAAAGGAGGTAACACATATGTTAGTTAAACCGGAAGAAATAAGCGACATTATTAGAAAAAAAATAAATAATTATGATTCAAAAGTTAAAGTTGATGAAATTGGTTATGTTATAGAAGCAGGAGACGGAATTGTTAAAATATATGGCCTTAAAAATTGTATGGCTAATGAACTTATTGAATTTGATGGTGGAATTTATGGTATGGCCATGAACCTTGAAGAAGAATCAGTAGGATGTGTTTTATTTGGTGGTGAAACTACTGTTAAAGAAGGTAGTATTGCTAAAAGAACAGGAAGACCAGTAAGTATTGGGGTTAGTGATGAAATTATTGGTAGAGTTGTAAATCCACTTGGAGAAACAATTGATGGTAAAGAAGAATACAAAATTGATGAGTATAGAAATGTAGAAGTACTTGCTCCGTCTGTTATGGTAAGAAAATCAGTTGATACTCCTCTTCAAACAGGAATATTAGCAATTGATTCAATGATTCCAATTGGTAGAGGTCAAAGAGAACTTATTATTGGGGATAGACAAACTGGTAAAACATCAATTGCCGTTGATACAATTATTAACCAAAAAGGTGAAAATGTTATATGTATTTATGTTGCAATTGGACAAAAATCATCATCAGTAGCGTCAGTTGTTGAAACATTAAAGAAAAACGGTGCAATGGATTATTCAATCGTTGTATCAGCTACCGCAAGTGATAGTGCACCAATTCAATATTTGGCTCCTTATGCCGGAGTTGCTATTGCAGAATATTTCATGCATAAAGGAAAAGATGTACTTATTGTTTATGATGATTTATCAAAACATGCACAAAGTTATCGTGCAATGAGTTTATTACTACGCCGTTCACCAGGTAGGGAAGCATATCCAGGAGATGTATTCTATTTACATTCAAGATTACTTGAAAGAGCCGCTAAATTAGATGATGCACATGGTGGTGGGTCAATTACTGCACTTCCAATTATTGAAACACTTGCCGGAGATGTATCAGCTTATATACCAACAAATGTAATTTCAATTACAGATGGACAAATTTACCTTGAAAGCGAACTGTTTTTCAGTGGTCAAAGACCAGCGGTAAATGCTGGGCTTTCAGTATCACGCGTTGGTGGTTCGGCTCAAATAAAGGCTATGAAAAAATTATCTGGTAGAATTAGAATTGATTTAGCGCAGTATCGTGAACTCGCGTCATTTGCTCAGTTTGGTTCTGATCTTGATAAAGCAACCCAAAATAAATTGATTCAAGGAGAAAGAATACTTGAACTACTAAAACAGCCAAATAATCAAACAATTGATGTAGAAAAACAAGTGGTTATGCTTTATACTGCGGTTAATGGTTACTTATCAGAAATTGATACTAAAGATGTTAATAACTTTATTAAAGGTCTAATAAGTGATATAGAAGAAAAAGATAGTAGTTTACTTTCTGATATAAAAACTAAAAAAGAACTTGATAAAGACCTTGAAAATAGAATTATTGAATGTATAAATAATTATAAAAAAATATTTAAAATATAAGGCGGTGAATTATGGCAAATACTAGGGAAATAAAGCAAAGAATTAGAGGTGTTGAAGGCACCAAAAAAATAACAAAAGCTATGAAATTAATTGCTGCCTCAAAAGTTAAAAAAGCAAGAAATATGCATGATAAAACTTTACCATATTTCAATCATATTAAAGAAATAATGGTTCAAATTATGAAACGTTCTCCTGAAATGAAACTTGTATATTTTGATAAAAGAGAAAATAAGAAAATAAGAAAAAAAGGTTATATTGTAATCTCTTCTGATAGTGGCCTTAATGGTGGTTATAATACTAATGTTATTAAAGAAGCTATTTGCCATATTGATAAAGAAAACTCAGTAGTATTTCCTATTGGTAATGTTGTAAAAAATTATATGATAAAACATGGTTATAATGTTGATGAAAATATAGGAATAGAAAATTATAGTATTTCTACTATATGTGCTGCTGATATATCAAAATATATGCTTAAAAAATTTAAATATGGGGAAATTGATGAATTATATCTTGTATATACTGATATGATAAATGCAATGAATTTTAATCCAAATACAATTAAAATGTTACCACTTGAAATAACAGAATTTGAAAAAGCAGAAGGAAAATTACCTGAGATTCTTGAATATGAACCATCCGCTGATGTAGTTTTTGAAAGGGTTACACGCCATTATTTAAAAGGTATTATATATGGTGGAATGATTGAATCATTTGTTAGTGAACAATTTTCAAGAATGAATGCAATGGATGGGGCAACAAAAAATGCTGAAAAAGTATCTGCTAAATTAACACTTGACTATAATAGAGTACGTCAAGGTGCAATTACTCAGGAAATATCCGAAATAATTGGTGGAACAATGTATAATTAAAAGAAAGGGTGATTATGGATGAATGAAGGAAAAATATCACAAATTACAGGTGCTGTCTTAGATATTAAGTTTGACAGTGATAAATTACCTAATCTTTATAATGCTATCGAAATTCCATTTAATGATTCTAAGGTGGTCGCTGAAGTAATGCAACACGTTGGAAACGACGTTGTAAGATGCGTTGCTATGAGTTCTACTGATGGTCTTCAAAGAGGAATGAAAGCTATTGATACAGGAGCACCTATTTCTGCTCCTGTTGGTGAAGAAGTATTAGGAAGAGTATTTAATATTTTAGGTGAAGCAATTGATGAAAAAGGTGAAGTTGGAAATAGTGAAAAATGGCCAATTCATAGACCTGCACCTAAGTTTGTAGATCAAAAACCAGTTACTGAAATGTTTGAAACTGGTATTAAAGTTATTGACCTTTTAGCTCCTTATGCTAAGGGTGGAAAAATTGGACTATTCGGTGGTGCTGGAGTAGGTAAAACTGTACTAATCCAAGAATTAATTAGTAGTATTGCTAATGAGCATGGTGGATATTCTGTATTTACTGGTGTAGGTGAACGTTCAAGAGAAGGTAATGATCTTATCAATGAAATGGCTGACTCTGGCGTTATTAACAAAACTGCATTAGTGTTTGGACAAATGAATGAACCACCAGGAGCTAGAATGAGAGTTGCTCTAACGGGTCTTACTATGGCTGAATATTTTAGAGATGTAAAACACCAAGATGTATTATTATTTGTTGATAACATTTTTAGATTTATACAAGCAGGTTCAGAAGTTTCTACTTTACTTGGTAGAATACCATCAGCCGTTGGTTATCAACCAACTCTTACAACTGATGTAGGTGCACTTCAAGAAAGGATTACATCTACTAAAAATGGTTCAATTACATCAATACAAGCAGTATATGTTCCAGCTGATGATTATACCGACCCTGCACCCGCAACTACATTTGCCCATCTTGATGCGGTAACTGCACTTTCAAGATCTATCGCAGAGTTAGGTATTTACCCAGCGGTTGATCCACTTGAATCATCTTCAAGAATTATGGATCCTGCAATTGTTGGTGAAGAACACTATGAAGTTGCTCGTAAAGTTCAGGAAATATTACAAAAATATAAAGAACTACAAGATATTATTGCTATACTTGGTATGGATGAATTATCTGATGAAGATAAAAAAATTGTTTATAGGGCACGTAAAATACAAAAATATTTATCCCAACCATTTGTAGTTGGTGAACAATTTACTGGTATTCCAGGTAAATATGTACCACTTAACGAAACAATTAGAGGATTTAAAGAAATAATTTCTGGTAATATGGATGATTATCCAGAGGATGCATTCTTTATGGTTGGTACTATTGATGAAGTAATTGAAAAAGCAAAACAAATGACTGAAGGTGAGTAAATGAGTAAAACATTTAAGTTGGAAGTTGTTACTCCCTTTGGAGTATTCCATGATGATGATGTAACCTTTATAAGTTTTAAAGCAGTTACTGGAGAAATGGGCGTTTTAGCGGACCATACTCCCATGCTTGTGGCAATTAAACCAGGTACTTTGGTTATTGAAAAAGGAAAAGATAAAAAAAATGCTTTTATTAGTGAAGGGTTTGTAAATATTACGAATGAAAAAGTATCAGTTGATGTTGACTTCGCTGGTTGGGCTGATAAACTTAATACTGAAAAAATTATTAGAGATCAAAGAATTGCCGAAGAAGAATTACAAAATAAAAACTTAGATACTGAAAAAATTACAGAACTTAAAGCATCTATTGAAAGATCGAAGGCTGCTTTAATAACATCATCTATTAGAGATTAGATAAAAGTTTGTCTTTTATCTTTTTTTGTAAATAGGCTTGCAAAAATAAAAAAAACAACAGTTTTGCAAATACACTAACATCTAATTTTTTAAATTGACAAATAAAAATTATTTGCTATAATATTATCTGTTACATTAAGGAAGTGATTTATGTGATAGCAAGGTATAATATATATTTAAATGCAAAGAAATATGCTGCTGATGGTAATTTTGTAAAAAGTTTTCAATTGTTTGAAGAAGTATTAGAAGTAAATTATGATAATTCGGAAGTAAAGTTTGAATATGCTAAAAATTTAATAAATGCTTTAAGATTTAATGATAAAAATGTGGAATATGAACAAAAGGCTAGAACATTATTAAAAAGTATTTTACCAACTAGAAGAAATTTAATTGCATTATTGAAACTAGCGTCCTTAGAAAAAATCATTGGAAATTATGTTGAGGCTGGTCAAATATTTAATCAAATAATTAAAAATTATAAAAGAAGAAAAGACCAAACAATAAATGAATATGAAATATATACCTATGCACTTTCAGGAATGGTTGTTATAAATACAAAATTAGGCGATGTAAAAAACGCAGAAATATATTTAAAAGAATTAGAAAATACAAATTATGATAAAAGTTCTTTATTGTCCCTGCAAGTCGCACTTAAAAGGCGTCAAAAAAGATATGATGAAGCACTTTTATATTGTGAAAAACTAGAACAAAATGGTCAAAAAAAAATTGGTTATTGGAAAGCTGAAATATATATTGCTCAAAAAAAATATGAAGAGGCCTTGGAATGTTTATATAATATTCAAAATCTAAGTCCATTAAATAATCAACTTAAAGCATACCAACTTATGATTTCAATATTATTAAAATTAGAAAAGTATGATGAAGCATATAGTATATATCAAAATAAATTAAGTTCATATAGTACTAATCTTAAATATAATTCATCAACCGAACTGTTTATAAAATACAAACTAGGGTTAATTACTTCACAAAATTATAAAAAAAATTTATATAGTAATAGGATAATATTTGAATATTCACTTGATGATGTATTAAATCATATTCAAATTGGTCATAATAGTGATTTTTACTATGATACAAAAGTACTTTTAAATGAAGCTACAATCAAATTAAAGAGTGAAGAACATAATGTTACATTAAAAAATTGTGTTGAAGAACACGAAATAATTTTTAATAAACCTATTGGCAAGGCCCATGGAGAGGAAACAAATACTATGCATGTAGTTACATATATAAATGATGATAAAATTATAACTATGTATCCATTTTCACAGTTAAAAATGGAAGAAAAAACATTTGAAGTAATAAGGCCACGTCAAAAAGTAAAAAAACAAGAAAGTAGGATTGAAAGATTTAATAGAATGTATAGACAAAATACAAATTAAATTTTGTTTTTTTTTGTACTTTTAAATTTAAAAAAGTTGCATTTACTTTGAGAATTAAATATAGTTATTAAAGTTTTTAAAAAGTATTGGCAAAACTATAATTTTGTCATATTATAGATACCAATTAAAGAAGATTGGTGGTGAATAAATTGAATAAAAATGTTTTATATGAGGATGATAATAGAAAAGATGAAAAAAATGGCCGTCAATATGATAGATTTATGTGGAGTGATGGGGACAAACAAAATAATCGTGAGAGACATTCTCATGAATGGGTAGATACATATACTACAACACAAGGATATCATGGTGAAAATACTTCAAAACAAGAAAAAGCTTTTAACGGCCACCGTTGGACCAAAAATAAATAAGGAGGGAGATGTATTATATGTTATATGATGAAAGGTTAGAATATTCTAAAATAAGCAAAGAAGAATATGAATACAATTTAGAAGATATAATAAATGGCGATGCGAAATTGGTTAAATCTATTTTAATTTTTTGCAAAAATAATACTACAAATGAATTAAAAAAGTTTGAAATAACAACTGAAAAAAATGAATTTAAAAAATGCAATTTAAAAGACTGGAAAATTATAGTCAAATATTATATAGAAAGAGTCAAACAATATAATATATATAAATTTTACTGCCAAGAAATAGGCGAGGCATATTATATATATGGACTTGGTTATTTCTATATTTCTGATTTTTATAAAGATATGAAACCTTTTGTAAATGAGAAAATAAAAAAAATGTTTGATGAATATGATAAAAATTATAATAATATAAAATTTCCTTTTACTGATGAAGAATTTCTTGTTTCAAATAATCTTAAATAGTGCATTATGCATTATTTTTTATATTGTGTCGTAGTAATCATCGGTGTATGCTTCCCAATTACTTGGGACATTTATAAGTTCTCTCCATTTATATGACATGATTATGTGAACTTCGTTATCATAAAAAGTGTGAATTTTATGAATATCAGTTATGGTATTATTGTTAATGTTTATGTTGTTAGCTATTCTATATAATAATTCTAATCGACTATAAAATTCTCCGACAATCCAAGAACGGTCATCTTCATATTTAGCAATGTCAATAGTTTCTTTTAATATGTTGTCAGGTACATTTTGGGAAAAATGAGAAATGTAATATGCTTCATCATAATAAGCAATTAATTCACTCAGAGATAAAGTTTTTTCATTTATGTGTGATATATCAGTGTAAAAATATTGGCTGATAGGTTGTTCAAATAAATTTATATTTTTTAAATCATTTAATTTATTTACCCAAAAAAAAGTTTTATATAGTGGTTTTTCAAATACTAATTTCCGTTTTTTGATAATTTCTTTTTCACTAAGTACAATTTGTTCTATTGTTTTTTCATCAAATCCACAAAATTTTAATCTATTGTATACTTCTATACTCGCTTCTTTATTTCCGTTTAGTACTTCAATTATTAATTCTGTAAAAAGTAATTTTTTCATGTGACTTTCCTCCACTGCATATAGTATCACAATAATTAAATTTTTTCAATGTTACATTTAATAGAATGTATAGGCAAAATACAAATTAAATTTTGTCTTTTTTTGTACTTTTAAATATGTATTAAAACAGTAGTATTTATAATAGTTTTTTTTAGGAGGAAAACTATGACAGGACTAACAGAAAAGGAAGTAATAAATTCAAGAAAAAAATATGGTAATAACGAAATATCAAAAGCCGAAAGAGAAAGCTTTATAAAGCTTTTATTAAGTACACTAGGAGATCCTATAATTAAAATATTACTTATTGCTTTGGCGGTTAAAACACTGTTTTTATTTCAAGATTTTGACTGGTATGAAACAATAGGAATAGTAATCGCAATTTTTCTTGCGTCTTTTATTTCAAGTATATCAGAATATGGTAGTTCCAAAGCCTTTGAAAAATTACAAGAAGAAGCATCAAAAATAAAATCAAAAGTAAAAAGAAACAATAAAATAAAAGAAATAGAAATATCGCAAATAGTTACTGGTGATATTATAAGACTTGAAAGTGGTGATGAAATACCTGCTGATGGTAAAATTATAAGTGGGAGTTTAAATGTAAATGAATCTAGTTTAAATGGTGAAACAAAAGAGGTAAGAAAAAACATTAACTCCTTAGTATATCGTTCGTCTGTTGTTTATAGTGGTGAAGCATTTATGGAAGTTACTAAGGTAGGAAATGATACTTTATACGGACATCTTGCAAAAGAAATAACCGAAAAAAATCCTGATAGTCCTTTAAAAGTAAGACTTACACATCTTGCAAAGCAAATTAGTAAATTGGGCTATATAGGTGCTGTACTCGTAACATTTTCATATTTATTTTCAGTATTCATTTTAGATAATAACTTTAACATAAATAATATTGTAAAAGATATAACAAATATACCTCTTTTATTTGGTTCTTTATTACATGCTCTTACATTAAGCGTTACTATTATAGTAGTCGCAGTACCAGATGGTTTATATCTACTATGATGATATGTAAAACGAATGCAATAGAATAGATCAATAATTTGATCTTTTTTTATTGCTTGAAAGAAAGGAGAGAAAAAGAAAATCAGGAGAGATAGTGGGAGTATTTTTGACAAAAAGTCTCCTCTTACAATCACCCCTAAAAAAATACTAACTATTATTACTAACTGAAAAAAAATAATTAGTAGATATGACAAAATAATTAGAATATGCTACATTAAAACCAAGAAAAGGAGTGAGAAAATGAAAATAATACGAATTTTTATTGCTTTTGTAGTTATAAGTCTAGTGCTAGGTGTTGGTAGTGCTTTTAATGGCAAATCAGTGCTAGAGCAGAATAAGACAAAAACAAATCAAATTGAGAATAAAGAACAAATGAAAGATGAAGCTTTTACTCAAACTGATAAGAATGAAAAAAGTGAAATCAATTCACCTGAAGAAGATTTATCAACAAAAACTGTGGAAAAAGTGGAAGTAAAGCAAGAAGCTGCAGAAAATGAACAAGATGTAGATGTACCTAAGCAAGTTGTACCAAAGCAACAACAACCGAAAGAAAATAATATAACTAATCAAACTAAACAAGAAGAAAAAAAGAACTAAATGTTTGGGAAGAACTGGGAATGACTGAAGATGAATATTATAATAAGCCAGCTTGGAAATGGGCAAAAGTTGACTTTGCTATTGAAAAGTATGGCAGTGAAGATGCTTGCTTTAATGCTTGTGTTAAATATGGTGAGAGTACAGGAATGGGATTTTCTTGTTCCACCATAAATAGTGCATCAGGTAGATATTTAGGGGAAATGATTAAACTATTCTAGACACATTAGGTGTCTTTTAATTTTAAAAAAAAAGGAAAAGGACTAGATATAATAAAAGGAATTACACATTTATCAACATCTGAATTGCAAAATCTTAGTAGCCAGCAATTAAAAGATTATCTATCAAAAATAGATCCAATGGTCAAATTTGAATTATTTAATAATTTATTAACAAGTTATAACGAAGAACCACATCAAAGTG
>CAYXTH010000013.1:0-15053 GCA_964468025.1 uncultured Muribaculaceae bacterium
ATTTGTCTGGACATTACTTGTTGGACATATTTCAAGTGCTATATTTTTACTTATAATTTCATTTACTAAATCATTATCTTCTAAACACCTTATGCCATGACCAATTCTTTTAGTACCAAAAGAAATAGCCGATTTAATACTACTAGTGCCATCAGCTTCTCCACAATGAATAGTAAATGGTATATTATTGTCTTTGGCTATCGTAAATAGTTCTCTATAATTTTCTGTTTTATATATCGCCTCTGCCCCTGCCAAATCAATAGCAACTACTCCTTTATTTAAAAATTTTAAAGCTGTTTTAATTGTATATAAATTATTTTGAAAACTTTCTCCACGCATTAAACACAAAATTAAATTTGTTTTTATATCTACTTTTTTAAGACCATTTAAAACACTTTGTACTACCTCATCCATAGTAAGACCTTTTTTTAAATGTTTAATAGGAGCAAATCTAATTTCCGCATATATTACATCATCTTTTTTTAAATCTTCAGCTAGTTCATATGCGAATTTTTCTAAAGTTTCACTTGTCTGCATAATTTCATTTACTTTATCAAATTTTGTTAAATAGTCATTTAAATCCGTACATTTATCTTTGGCAATCATATCTTCTTTTTTTATATTACCAATCGTGCTGGCTGTATTAAGCCTAACTGATCCATCTAAATGTAAATGTAATTCTATCTTTTTCATATCATCACCATAAAAATTATATCATAAAAGAGCTAAACTTTTAATAGTTTGCCCCTTTTTAATAATTTTAATAATTTTAAATTTTCAAAATTTGTTCCTTTGTAGTTTGATATTCCATTTTTTGAAGCAATTTTTTTTCTATTATCAAAAGATGAATTTACATTTATTTTTTTTAAAGCGTCTACTAATGAAAATCCTATATAATTTGGAACATTGTAATATTTATTTATAACAATATTCCCTTGTAATTTATTTAGTAAGTTTAAATTTTGAATAGCACTTCCAACATAATCATCATTAAATCCTGTAAGTTTATATAGTTTTTTTCTATTATCAAAAGAATAATCAACATTATTTTGTTTTAATGCGTCTACTATTGATGTACCAATATAATTACTTAAATTTGGTAAAGATTCGCCAGTTTTTTTACTATTTATAAAAATATCTTTATATAAAATATTCATATCAACCTTACCGTTTATTCCTGAAACTGTACCACCTGATGTATATTGCCACATATCGTATTTTCCTTTATAGGTATTTTCTTTATTATACTGTGCAACCCATATAGTATATTTTTTTTCTAAACTAGATGCATCTAAAATAGACGTAAACCAGTATTTATTGGCATATATTCCAGCCCAATAACCACTTTGTTGTATTTTATTACAAAAGGTTGTACATATTTCTGTTAACGTTTGTTTAGATAAATTTTGTTGAGACTTGTCTTCAACATCTAAATATACTGGTAAGTTTAATTTTCTATTTTTAAGCCAAGTTAAAACTGTGTTTGCTTCTTTTAAAGCTTCTTCTTTATTTTTGGCATATGAATATAAATATACACCTACTGGTATATTGTTTTTAACTGCATTATTATAATTTTCTTCAAATTTACTGTCTTTTTGATTATCATACATACCGTATCCTATTCTTATAATTACAAAGGTAATGCCACTTGCTTTAACTTTACTATAATCAATATTTCCTTGGTATTTTGAAACATCTATTCCTTTATATTCCATAAAACTCTCCCTTCTATTTTTTTATATGTCTATATATCGTTTTTGTATAAGAAAAAAACCTTTTATTTTAAGGTTTTTTCTTTTTCTCTATCACATATTAGACCATATACCCCACTACCTACAATAAATACAAATACAACTCCTGATATAATTGTTAAATATAGTGGTGGCATTTCGCTTTTTGCATTTAAAAGTGCATTTTGCAGTTCTTCTTTACTTATTTTAATTTCTCTGTCAGTATCAATTGTAACAAACTCTTCATCAGTATTTAACAATTCATTTAATTGTTGTTTAGAAATAGCCTGCACATAAAACTGCCCATTATATGTTGTGTCTATTCTATAAGCATCACCTGGTAATTCTTTTATATTAGTATCTGCAAGTGCATTTACTGGATTTACTGCACTTATAAGCATTCCTGTGCAGACAATTTTAAAAAGTTTCCTTTTTTCTTGCTTTTTATTTCTTTTAAATTCATATAAATTCATCATTTTATCACTTCTTTCAAAAAGTTACTATACCATAAATTATACTCTTTTTCAAGAGTATATGATACAAAAACCGCCTTATAGCGGTATTATTTCATATATGGCGGAGTAGGAGGGATTTGAACCCTCGCGCCAGTTGCCCGACCTACACCCTTAGCAGGGGCGCCTCTTCAGCCTCTTGAGTACTACTCCAATTGCTTACAAATAACATTTTACATTAAAATGCTATTTGTGTCAACAATTATAAATATTAAAATTCAAAATATTTATTTTTTTAATGTCTTTTTGCTTATTATACTAATATCTTTTTTAAAATATTTATAAGTAGAAATTAAAATAATTGTGAATGGTAAAGATATAATTATACCAGTAATACCAAATAAAACTCCACCCGCAAACACTGATATTATTACCGCAAGAGGATGTAGTTTATTGCTTTTACCAAATATAAGCGGGTTAATAACGTATCCATCTATCATAGAAAATATTATAAATACAATACAAGTTTTTATAAAAAGTTTGTCACTTACTGCAAGTGCAGTTATGGCTGCGATTATATTGGTAAAGATACCACCAAAATAAGGTACTAAATTACAAATGGATGCGAGAGAACCTAAAAGAAAATAATTGGGATGCCCAATAATTATATATATTAAAAAATATTCAAAAAAAGAAATTACCATAATTTTTAAAAAACCACCTAAATATTTTGTCATTTCAATATCTAAAATAACAACATATTTATATAACTTTATTTTCTTTCTTTTGAGGCAGTTTTTTATACTTTCTCTTATTTTATCCATATCAAGTAAAAAATATATTGCTGAAATAAATACTATAAATGCTTTTGTGATAAAACCTAAAGAGATACTTATCATGTCAAAAGCTCCGTTTGTAATTTTTTCTAAATAGTTATTAAATATTTTATTTATATTTTCTTCTAAATT
The DNA here is from genome assembly GCA_964468025.1 of uncultured Muribaculaceae bacterium. Lineage (GTDB taxonomy): Bacteria > Bacillota_I > Bacilli_A > RF39 > UBA660 > Coprosoma. The sequence goes on from CAYXTH010000013.1 coordinate 3,151, forward strand.
ATCAAAGGAGATATTGTAATCTAAACTTACTCTTTTTAAAAATCCTATTATATCACCAAAAATATCTCCAGCCTGTAAAAAAATAGTTGGTATCGTAAATATTCCAACACAAAAAATTATTCCTAAAATTATAAATAAGATTATAAAAACCGATAACCATTTTGAAAGGCCCTTTTTCATTAAATATGTTAAAATAGGAGACAAAGCATAGCTTATGGAAAATGCAATTAAAAAAGGAGATATTATATTAAATGAAATATCTAAAAAACCAAGCCAAAAGTTTCTAGTTTGGTAAACTAAATATATCATAAAAATAATTAAAAGAGTGTTTATTAGTTTATAATTTAGGGTACTTTTAATCATTTTTAAGCCTCCTATTATAATTATATCTAAAAAAATTTTTACTATACAAAAAAATGACTAAAAGTCACTTTTCTAGTAAAATTGTAACAGGTCCATCATTGGTAATAGATACTTTCATATTTTCTTTAAATATACCAGTAGATACATTTATATATTTACTTAGTTTACTATTAAATAAATCATATAATTGTTTTGCCTTATTACTTTCTAAGGCATCTATATAACTAGGTCTGTTTCCCTTTTTAGTGTTTGCATATAATGTAAACTGTGAAATACTAAGAACGCTGCCACCATCATCTATTATAGATTTATTCATAAGACCGTTTTCATCATCAAAAATTCTTAAATTGATTATTTTTTTAATTAAATAGTCAATTTCTTTTTCGGTATCGGTATTAGTAAAACCTATAAATAAAACCATTCCTTTATCAATACTGCCAATTATTTTATTATCTACTTTTACATTAGATTTTAAACTTCTTTGAACAAGTACTCTCAATTTATAATTCTTTCTACATCTATAACATTACTATTCATTTTTAAAGCATTCATAAAATGGGTTAAATGTTCCTTATTATTAACAACAACTGTTAATATAATTGAATTAGCACTGTTATTAGAATGGTTTTCTACTTTTCTAATTCCAACATCATTACTAGCACTTATTGATACAACATCAACTAAAATATCTTTTATAGAATGAATTAAAATATTTGTACATAGTTTTGCACTATCTACATTCCAACTAGCAGGTGTAATTCGATCTTTTCCATTTATATTAGGACATACCATTCTATGAATAGTTACTCCATTACCTTTTGTAATATAGCCAGTTATTCTATCTCCTACAACAGGAGTACAACAAGATGCAAAATTTACTTTTATATCAGTTATATCAGAAATATTAACAAGCGATTTCCTAGTATCTATTTTCTTGCCAGCATTAGTAGTTTGTTTAAATAACTTTTCTTCTTTTGTTTCTCTATTATAAATAGATGAAAAGACATTATCTACTCCGTTACTACCAATATGTGAATAAAGTTCTGATAAAGAACCTATTTTTAATATCTTAAATACTTTTTCCAAATTTTCTTCTTTTGTAAAATCAGAAAAAGATATATTACGTTTTTTAAGTTCTTTTACAAATAAGTCTTCACCCTTTTTAATATTTTCTTCTTTACCGCTTTTAAGCAAATAACTTTTTATTTTATTTTTAGCCTGATTAGTCTTAACAATTTTAAGCCATTCATAACTAGGAGAAGAATTTTTATTTGTAGTTATTTTAACAATATCATTGTCTTCAAGTTCATAATTTAAAGGCACTACTTTAGAATTAACAAGTGCACCGGTCATTGTATTTCCAACATCAGTATGCACTTTATAGGCAAAATCAATTGGAGTTGCACCTTTTGGTAGTTCAATAACATCACCTGCGGGAGTAAATACATATATGGTTTTATTAAATACATCTTCTTTAACAGAATTAACAAAATCTTCTGGTGTTTTTTCTCCGGCTTTTAATTCCATAATTGATCTAAAAAACTGTAATTTTTGTTCCATCTCATTTTGCATAGATGCTTTTACAGAACCTACTTCTTTATAAGACCAATGAGATGCGATACCATATTCAGCAATTTTATCCATTTTATATGTTCTAATTTGGATTTCAAATAATTCTCCATCTACTCCAAATACGGTTGTGTGCAAGGACTGATACATATTTGTTTTAGGCATTGCAATATAATCTTTAAATCTATTTGGTTTTGGTTTAAACTTTGAATGTATTATACCAAGTGCTTGATAGCAGTCTGCTTCAGTATCAACAAAAACTCTAAGAGCAAGTAAATCATATATTTCGCTAAATCTCTTACCATTATCTAGTTTTTTATAAATACTATAAATACTTTTTGCTCTACCCTTTATTTCATGTTTAATATTATGTTTATTTAACAAATCAGAAACACTATCTATCATTTTAGCAACACTTGCATCTCTCTGAGTCTTAGTAGCATTTAGTTTTTCTACAATACCATAATACTCATCAGGTAATAAGTACCTAAGTGAATATTCTTCTAATTGTGTTTTTATCGTGTTAATACCAAGTCTATGTGCAATAGGTGTTAAAATTTCCAATGTTTCTTTAGCAATTTCCTTTTGTTTAGACTCTTCTAAAACATAAAGTGTCTGCATATTATGTAGCCTGCAAGCAAGTTTTATAATAATAACCCTTACATCTTCTGATAAACCTACTAATATTTTTCTTTGATTAACTATTGCGGCTTCCGCCCCACTTTTAAATGATAATTTATTTATTTTACTAACGCCTTTTACAAGTGACAAAACTTCTTTCGGAAAGTCTAACACGTCAAACTCATCATCAGTAATTATATCACTAAGAAGAGCAGCACTTATTGTTTCCGCATCTGCTTTAATAGTTGTTAGTATATAGGCAGTAGCAAGGGGGTGCGTAATCATAGCATCCCCTGTAAGCCTTTTTTTACCCGCTAAGCGGTTATTTGCAAAATCAAAAGATTTTTTTATTAATTTTAAATCTTCATCATCAGTAATATAAGTTAATTTTTTTTCTAAATCTTCAAAACTTTCACATTTTGGATATTTACTCATTTATATCACTCCTTTAAGAGTTTACACCTTTTATATCAAGTTCAGATACTTCATCTTCTACTTCATACCACATTTTACCGGTAGTTTTACCTTTTTTCATTCTTCTCTTTTCTATTTCAAGCCATAACTGACTTGCGACAAATATTGAGGATAATGTACCAACAACAATACCAAACAATAGAGCAATATTAAAGTTAATAATATCGTGAGCACCTAAGAATATAAGGGCTACAATTGGTATTAAAGTCGTAAGGTTTGTAATAATACTACGGTTAAGTACTTCTCTTAAACTTTTATTTACTATATCATTATATTCATTTGTTTTTTTAATATTTTTCTTCTTATTTACATTTTCTCTAATTCTATCAAACGTAATAATTATATCATTAACGGAATAACCAATTATTGAAAGAATAGCTGCAATAAAGATTGAAGAAACTTCTAAGCCAAGAAGGCAGAATAGTGATACAGTTACTAAAACATTTAGGAATAAAGCAAATACACAACTTACACCATAGCTAAATTTAAACCTAAGTGAAATATAAAGTACTATTGCGATAGTTGCTAATACGAGTGATAAAATAGCATTTTTAATAAGTTCGTCTTTAACGATTTCACTAATTACACCGATATCAGTTGACGCATTATATTTTTCATCAAAATATTTTTTTACTTTTGCACTTTCTTTTTTACTTAATGTGTCATCTACCTTAACAGTATAAACACCATTATTTTGGCTTTCAAAGTCATATATTTCGTATCCTAATTCTTTCATTTCTTTTTTTATGTTTTTTTCTTTTAAAGTATCATCTGTTTGAATAGTAATTGCAGTTCCACCTCTAAAATCAACACCAAGGTTAAGACCTTTTGTACCAAGTGAAATAATACCAAAAATAGCAATTATAACTGCAAACGCTAAGAATACTTTTCTCTTGCTAACAAAGTCTAATTTTTGATAGAAAAATTTAGTTCTCTTTTCACCTTTATTTACATTTGGAATATCTTTCTTTTTAACACCAATAAATAGTTCTGTTTTATTTTCAAATACTTTGGTTTCAACTATTTTTTGCATAATCCATCTTGTAAACGCTACCATTATTAACATTGTTACTAAAATACTAATAATAAGCATAGTTGCAAATCCTTTTACACTACTTTGTCCAAAAATAAATAGTATTATTGCAACTATAAGTGTTGTAATATTTGCATCTAATATAGTTGCTAGTGATGACTTATTACCAAGTTTAAAGGCACTAGATAAACTTTTACCACTATAAAGTTCTTCTTTTATTCTTGAAAAACTAATAACATTAGAGTCAACAGCCATACCAACACCAATAATTACAGCGGCAATTCCTGGTAATGTCAGTGTACCATTTATCATCCAAAATATAAAGAATGTAAGTGCTGTATAAATGATTATACTACAACTTGTAATAAATCCTGATATTCTATAAAGTACTATTAAGAATAAACAAATTAAAACAATTCCAACAATTCCAGCAGTAATTGTTTTATCAAGTGAATTTGCTCCAAAAGATGCTTCTACTGTCTTAGATGAAAGTTCAACTAATTTTGCAGGCATACTACCAGAGTTAATTAAATCAACAAGATTTTCTACTTCTTCTTCTTCAAAATCTCCTTGTATAATAACATCACTACTAAATCCTTGTGAAACACTTGCAACAGATAAACAACGTGAATCATTTAAACTACCACATTTTTCTTCTTCATTTTCAAATGAATCAGTACTGTCATAATCAAGCCATATAACAATTCTATTGTCTTTCATTTCACTAACTTTTTTAGTGGCTTTATAAAAGGCATCTTTATCTTTTACACTTAAAGATACAACAGGATTACCTGATTGATCTTGACTAACCTTTGCCCCACCACTTTTTAATACATCGCTAGTCATAAGCAAATTATCATTGGTATCACGGAATGTTAAACTAGCGGTTTGACTTAAAACTTCTCTTGCTTCATCAGCATTATCTACTCCAGCAAGGCCAACTCTTATTTTGTCACCTTCAATAGTGATAGTTGGTTCTAATACACCAAGTACATCAATTCTTTTGGTTAACGTTTTATAAACAGAATTAACCATATCATCGTCTACTTTTGTCTTTTCATCAAGTGGTTTTATATCATATAAAATTTCAAAACCACCTTGAAGATCCATTCCAAGTTTAACTTCTTTTAAAACTGGAATTAGTACTGCAACTGCACATGCCACTATTACAAATAATAATAGTAATCTTGCCCATAATTTTTTCATATGTCACTCTCCTAACTTTCAAAATAAACTTTACGTTTTTTTTGATTTAATTTTTCTTTAAAATAATCATCTATTAACTCATTATCACTACTAAAAATATCGCTTACCATTTCATTTAAAGCAAGCCCATTTCTTCCTTGCCATTTTTTTTCTTTTAAATAATTCCACACATCTTCTATTTCTAAATAACTATATCCTTGTCTTTTAAGTTCATAAACTTTAGACTTTAAAGCAGGACTTAATCTTTCAAATAACTCTTGTGCAGTTTTAAACTCAATATCCATATATACCTCCATTTTGCGTACATTCTAATTATATATTATTTTTGCCGTTTTTTAAAGTAAAACCAATAAAAAAGTTTATATATATGACCTTTTTTTCACTGCAAGCGAGTTTTATCATACATTTGTACGTGCATCAACTATTTTTTGCAATTTTTTCATATAAAAAGACAAACTCCATCATTTGCCTAATTTTTTTCTAATAATTCTTTAAGAATTTTACTTTTTCTAACGAAAATGTGCTTTTTTAATTATTGCATTTTAAAGTTAGAAAATTTAAATTATAGATATTACAAATGTTTAGTTTTTTTTGATGTTGTTTGCTTAATTAATCCCGTTTTTATATTTAAAATAATATTTGGATTTAATATTTCATTATATTTTCTATTATGTGAAATACTTATAATCGTTCCTTGATATGTTGATACTAATTCATATATTAAGTCAATGGCTTCCTTGTCTAAGTGATTTATTACTTCATCTAGAATCAAGACATTTGTTTTGTTTAAAGCTAGTTTTACCAAATTAACCCTTGTTCTTTCTCCCGGCGACAATGTATAGTAACTCTTATTTTTGTCTTCATAACTAATGCCAAATTTATTAAGCAAAGCAAACATAATAGGATAGTCCATATCTTTAACATCTTTTGTTAAATACTCAAATATTGTACAATCGTAATTAAAATTTAATGTATCCTGTGAAATATATCCTAATTTCACACTATTACCAAGAATTACTTTTCCATCTACTGGAACTATTTCACCCAAAATTGTTTTTATCAATGTAGTTTTTCCAGTTCCATTATCTCCAATTATTTGAAGTTTACTTCCAAATGGAATATCTAAATCTATTGTTGGTGTTTTAAAACTGCTATAACCACACACTAATCTACTTAAAATAACATCTTTATTACCTTTTTGATTATCAAGAGAAAACAAAACATCAATTGGCTTTTTTTCTTCAAACTTAGGGACATAAAGTGCTTCTAATTCCTTAGTTAGTTTTGAAATATTTGAGTTTTTTGTTCTTTCTTTGGCAAAATTGTTGGCAATTTTATCGTTATCATTATGAGCCTTTTTTTGATTTCCTTTATTAGCCCATTCCTTTGCTTTTTGTATTCGTTTTTTTAAGCGGTCTTTTTCCTCGTTCATTTTTTCATACTCTTCTAATTTCTTATTATATTCCATTTCCTTAGCAATTAAATAATTTTCATAACTCATATTATATTGACTAATTTTTCCATTTTCTAATTCAAATATTTTAGTAGTGATAGTTTGTAAAAACACTTCATCGTGAGATATTATTATCATTTTTTTATTTGAGTTTTTCAAATAATTTTCAAGCCATAATATCGCCTGCATATCTAAATTATTCGTTGGTTCATCTAATAATAATATATCACTATTCTTCAAAAGTAACCCTATTAAAAGAACTTTAATTTTTTCGCCGCCTGATAACGTTTTGATTTTGCTTTGTAAATCTTCATTTAATTTTAAACCATTAGCTAAAACTTTAAGGTTTTCATCAAAATTATAACCATCAATTGCCAAAAATTCATTTAAAACATTACCATATTCTTCCATATTGTCATCATTTAAATTATTTTCAAGTTCATACAATCTCTTTTCCAAACGTCCTATACCTGTTTCTAATTTAATATAACTTGAAATGGCTAAGTCATCATATTCATGAGAAATTTCTTGTCTTAAATAACCTATTGTTTCATTTGAAAGTCTTAACATTTTAGAGTCCGTTGGTAAAAATCCTGCCAATGTTTTAAGCAAAGTCGATTTTCCAACTCCATTTTTGCCTACTAATCCAATTTTATCACCATTACTTATAGTAAAAGAAATATTGTTTAAAATATCTTTATCACCTATGGTAATTTTAAGATTACTCACTATCATTATTATCACACACCTTACATTTTTTCTTTCTATGCCACTCTATAACGGTACTTTGATATGTTAGCATATCAAACATCAGTGTCTTGCCAAAAAGATTGTTTGCATTGTAATTTGCAAAATAATTTATTACTTCATTTGCAACAACGGATGCAATAAGACCACACAATGGTCCATATGAGGGAACAGTTTGAACGTTATTCAATGGTTCTTCATTCATTTTTTCTTCTGTACATAATAAACAAGCTGTTTTTTTTGGAATTACAAACGGTCCCACTAATGCAACATACTCGGAAAATCCTGAAAAAATTACTGGTTTTTCCATTTTTATACACAAATCATTTATGAGTCGTCTTATTTTTCTTATTGGTTTATCTAAGGTACATACTACCAAATCAGCTACCGCAATTTCTTCTTGAATATCATTTTTACTATTTACTTCAATATATTTTTTTGAAATAGATTTTGCATTCCATAATTTTTGTGCTAATACGTCAATTTTAAGGCTTCCTATATCATTTTCATCATATGGATATTGTCTAATTAAATTTGAAGATTCAACCTTATCACAATCAACAATAGTAAATGTATCAAATCCTGCCCTAGACAGTGCATAAGCAACATTCGCACCAACTCCACCTATTCCTAATATCAAAATATTTTTTCCTTTAAATTGCTTACTATAGTCAATATACTCATTGCTAACCATATTTAAAAATAAATTTTGTCTATTATATATGTTATCTGACATTAGTTCTTCATATTTATTATTATCAATTATAAAATTTTCTTGCATTAAATAAGTAATTGCATTTGATATTTCATTATATGGAATTTTAGCTATTAAATTAACTTTTTCAATCAGTTTTTCCTTTTCAATTGGTTGCTCTAAAAATTTGAATAAATATAGCAAGGCTTCATCTTCATATTCAATTTCTTTACCAGTTCCTTTAAAATTTCCCATCCTTATTTTTTTGTTTCTTTCATCAATATAAAATGGTATTAGTGGATTAATTATTAACATTTAAATCCTCCTTCAAAAATAAGGTTCAATTTTATTGAGCCTTATTTTATAATTAGCAATGCTCATCAACATGGCAAGCAAACTTAGTGGTTTCTAATTTTTTAACACTAAATTGCATAATTTATACCTCCTTGCATAAAGGAACTGAAATAGTTTCCTTATGCTTTATTATACCCTTTTTTTTACCATTGTCAAACACCATTCACTGAAAGTGCATGGCTTGTATTAACTGCTGAAATCAAGTCTTACGACTAAAAGTCATTTTGTTATTTTGAAAGTCTTGGCCATATTATCACTTTGATCTTCAATATATACTTTTATTATCTTTTTTGTTACTTTTACAACCGATCTACAAAAATATTCCGAATTTATTTTTTTGCAATTTTTTCATATAAAAAGACAAACTCCATCATTTGCCTAATTTTTTTCTAATAATTCTTTAAGAATTTTACTTTTCCTTAAAATTTCTTTTTCAATTTTCTTATTTTCTTCTTTTAACTTTTTAATTTCTTTTTCTATTTCTTCTAAACTATAATCTTCTTTGTTTTCCATCATACATTCCCCCTAACACTCACTATTATACTTATATTTTGATTTTTGTCAATTTTAGTATATCAATAAAAATAGTTTGGAAAAAAAGTATACAAAAAGGATGAACTTTGATTAAATGTAATTAACAAAAAAAATACAGTAAGTAATTTTATTAACTTGAATTTATATCTATTTTATTATAAAATATTTAAGTAATGAGAATTATTTTCATTTTAGAAAGGTGATTTTAATGGATATATTTTGTAAAATTATAAATGGTGAGATTCCAAGTCTTACTGTTTTTGAAGATGATTTTGTTAAGGTGTTTTTAGATGTAAATCCTGATGTCAATGGGCATTTACTAATTGTCCCTAAAAAACATATAACTAATATTTATGATATGGATAGTACTACCTTAATTCATATATTTGATGTGGCTAAAAAAATGGCTGACATGTTAAAAGAAAAACTTGGGGCAGATGGAGTTACTTTTGTACAAAACAATGGTACTGTTCAAGAAGTTAAGCATTTTCATTTACATATAAAACCGCATTATAGTGATAAACAAGAACTTTTTTTATAGAAAAAAATGACTTAAAAGCCATTTTTCATAAACCCGCCACAGCATCCAGGATCATTGTTAATAATTTGATTTTCTTCTGATGTTGTGTACTGCGGAGTATATGTATGGTTGTAAATATGTTTATTTATTACGTGTGTATGTACTGGACAAATATGATTAACCTCGTGGCAAAATTCTTTTTCAACGCATTTGTTAATCGTTGGTTCTATTACAGGACAGTTCATATCAGGACATCCACCTTGATACATAAAGTTATTTTTAAACATTTTTCTTCCCCCTATCTACACTATAATATGTTAGAGGTAAAAAATTGAATGTGGTATTTGCCACATTTTTAATTTAAAATATATATACTTAAGTTTAATATACCCGCAAAAGTAATCCATAATAAATATGGTATTTGTATCAAAGAGGCAGTTTTATTTTCCTTATAAAACTTTATTATCATTATAACTACTAAAATAATTAAAAAAACTATCCATAAAAATGAGAATAAATACCATTTAAATAAGAAGAAAAAGAAACTCCAAAGTAAATTAACTATTAACTGTGTATTATATATCATAACACATTCCATATTATTTCTAATTAAATACCTGCTTATACCCATTAATATATACAAAATAGTCCACATAATAGGAAAAAGTATTTTAGGTGGAATAAAGTTAGGGGTATTTATATCATTAAATCCATTAAAGCTGCCCGATAAAGTTCCTACTAAACCGCCTAATATTAAAGGGGTTAATATATAAATAATTAGTTTTTTTATTTTCATATTCTTCACCTATTATAATTATAAGCATTTTATACTAAAATATTTGTAAAACTATTTATTTTTGAAAAAAATATATTAAGCGAAGAATATAATTTTTAAACTTTTTATAATTGTAAATAAAATTGTTAGTATATAAAAAGGCCTTAGGCCATTATTAAATTTTTAACTATTTTATAAATCTCATCATTTATCTCTTCAATTGGTTTTATGCCGTCTTTGTTTGTACATTCAATTGTCTTAAAATTGTATTTTTTAGCAAGTTCGCTGTAAGCAATTTCCGCATTTTTTAAATGCTTTTCGTCTTTTTCGTGTTCATCACTATATTCTCTATTTAATTTCAAAATAGATGTTTTTTCAGTTGGCATATGCAAGTATATAGCCAAATCTGGTTTAGGAAGTTCTAACAAATTAAATTCTAAATTATAAAGCCAATCATACATTTCGTTTCTTTCTTCAAAGGTATCTAGCTTTCCGCCTTGGTGAGCCATGTTAGAATATATATATCTATCTAAAATTACATTTAAGCCATTGTTAATTAAAAATTCTATCTTATCAATATTATATTTACGGTCAGCTGCATAGTAAAGTGATGCGACTTTTGGATCAACCATACTAGCACCCTCTTCAAAGTAACCTTTTCCCATATTTTCTTTTCCTAAATAAGGACCACCGATTATTTTACCTGTTGGACTATTATAATTAGGAAAACTAAAATTATTTACACTAATTCCATCTTCTCTAAGTTTTTTCATAAGTAAATTTGTTTGTGTTTCCTTTCCAGAACAATCAGTGCCCTCGATAACAATTAACTTTCCTTTCATAAACTTCCTCCTAAACATAATTATATCATGTATACTTTAATAAGTAAATTACTTAATTTCTTCCATATAATAGGTAAGAATATCATTTGAAACATACAAATATTTTTTATCAATATATAAATAACCATCTTTATAAACAAGCAATCCTTGTTTTAATTGTTTTTGTACAATTTTTAAAGATAAAGGGTTTACATTATATCTTTTTTTAAAATCATTTACAACAATGCCCTTTATTTTTCTAAATCCTAATATAAAAGCATTTTGCATAGTCTCATTTTTATCTAAAATATGTTTACTATTTATAAATTTTCCTTTTAAATATTTGTTTAAATTTTTAGTATTATCATATCTAACATTGCCAATATATCCACTTGCACCAAGACCAAAGCCATAATAATTATCATTGTTCCAGTAAACTAAATTATGTTTAGATTGATAACCATCAAGGGCATAATTGCTTGTTTCATAGTGAACATAGTTTTTTAAATAATCATTTAAAAATTCATATAAATCAGCATCATTGTCATCATCTTTTATATAATTATCAATATAAAGTTTAGTATGTTTTTCTAAAATAAGGGCATATGTAGAAATATGGGTAGGTTTTAACGATAATATAAAGTCTAAATCTTTTTTTAATTCTTCCTTAGTTTGACCATTAAAACCATACATTAAATCTATATTTATATTAGAAAAATATTTCTTAGCAAGTTCTATT
>CAYXTH010000014.1:0-14926 GCA_964468025.1 uncultured Muribaculaceae bacterium
CAATTATCAGGAGATGGAACTAGTTCAAGTCCATACACTATAGTATCATAAAAATCATCTATATAAATACAGGAATCCAAATGCCTGTATTTTTTCTTTAAAAAAACGTCATTGACAACAGTAATTAAATACACTATAATTTACTATAAGGTGATGATATGAAAGAGCCTATCTTATATAAAATTGTAAGACCAATAATAACATTTTTGTTTAAATTATTTATGCATCCGCATATAATAGGAAAAGAAAATATACCAAAAGAAGGTAGTGTTGTTTTAGCGGGTAATCATACTAATATATTAGACCCTCTTTTAATAATGTCTTGTACAAAAAGAACTGTACATTTTCTTGCGAAAGAAGAACTAGTAAAGGGAAAGTTTGCTTTTATATTTAAACATATGGGTATTATTCCAGTAAATAGAAAAGAAAAAGGTAATATTGCTTTTGAAAATGCAGTTAAATATTTAAATAATAATAAAGTAATTGGTATATTTCCAGAGGCAACTATAAATAAAACAAAAGATATAACAATACCTTTTAAAACAGGTGCTGTTCGTATGGCACATATTACAGGTAGTAAAATAGTACCATTTTCTATTACTGGTAAATATCATTTGTTTTCCCATCTTACAATAGTTTTTAAAAAACCTTATAGTATAGGTAATGACAAAGATAGTGAAACTAAAAAACTAAAAACAATAATAGAAAAAATGATTTTGGAAAGAAGGTAAAACTTGGAAATTATAGATAAAATAAAGAGATTAAAAAAACCAAAGGCACCTTGGCAAAAATTTTATAAAGGGAAGGAAACAATTACTTTAGATGATAGGACAATATATGAATATTTTGAAGAAGCAGCTTTAAAATACTCTAAAATGGATGCACTTGAATACTTTAGTAAAAAAACAACATATGAGGAATTATTAAAAAAAGTAAATGAATGTGCAGGCAGTTTTAAAACTTTTGGTATTAAAGAAAAAGACGTAGTAACAATATGTCTTCCAAACACCCCAGAGGCCGTTATTTGTTTTTATGCCTTAAATAAACTTGGTGCGATAGCAAACATGATACATCCACTTTCTAGTGAAGAAGAAATAAAAAAATACCTAATTAAAAATCATTCAAAAATGCTTATTTTAATTGACTTGTGCTACGAAAAAGTAAGTAAAATACTAGATGATGTTAATCTATTAAAAATAATAACTGTATCAGTAAAAGATTCAATGCCTTTTCATATGGCTCTTGGCTATGAAATAACAAAGGGAAGAAAAGTAATAAAACCTAAGGATAAAAATTTTATTACCTTTAAAAGATTCTTAAAACTGACCACAAATGCTGAAACAAAAAAATCAAATAAAGACTATCCTGCGGTAATACTACATAGTGGTGGTACAACAGGAAATCCTAAAAGCATTATTTTAAGTAATGGTAACTTTAATGCCTTAACACTTCAATCAAGAGTAATTTTTACAAGAGTAGAAAAAGGAGACGTTGTTTTGAATATATTACCATTATTTCACGGTTTTGGCCTTGGAGTATGTACAAATACACCACTTTGCTTTGGTGCAAAAGTAGTACTAGTACCACAGTTTAATTCTCGAAAATTTGATGAACTAATTTATAAAACAAAACCCAATTTAATATTTGGAGTACCAACTTTATTTGAGGCTTTGGTAAACTGTAATAATGTTAAAAATTTAAACTTATCTAATGTGAAATATATTATATCAGGTGGAGACTGTCTATCAAGTAAATTGAATAAAAAAATAAACGAATATTTAAAAAATCACGGATGTAGTGAAAAAATTGGCCAAGGATATGGTATGACCGAATCCCTTGCCGCAACATCACTTGCTTTTGATAGTGCGAATAAAAAAGGTAGTATTGGAATACCTTTTCCAGGTAATTATTTTAAAATTGTTGATAAAGATACTTTAAAAGAACTAAAACCGGGAGAAGATGGGGAAATATGTATTACCGGCCCTACTATTATGCTTGGCTATTTAGAAGATGAAATTGCGACCAATGAGATTTTAAGAATACATGATGATGGTTATTTATGGCTTCATACTGGTGATATGGGTTATATGGATGAGGATGGGGTTTTCTTTTATAGACAAAGAATTAAAAGAATGATTATATCCAGTGGTTACAATGTTTATCCAAGTTACATTGAAAACATTATTGAGCAGCACCCAGCTGTATTAAAATGTACGGTAATTGGTATATCTCATCCTTATAAACAACAAGTTCCTAAGGCTTTTATTGTTTTAAAAAATGGTTATAAAGGAATAAATACTAAGATGAGTATTAAAAAGTTTTGCGAAAAACACTTATCAAAACATTCAATTCCTTATGAATTTGAATTTAGAAAATCTCTTCCTAAAACTCTTATAGGTAAAATTGATTTTAGAAAGCTAGAAGGAGATAATTAGATGTATAGAGTATTAAGACTTATTTTAACGCCTATCTTTAAACTGTGGTATAACCCTAAAATTATAAATAAAGAATATATACCTAAAAGTGGCAGTGTAGTAATTGCGGGTAATCATAAACATTTATATGATCAGTGTCTTTCTATAATTTCTACTAAACGAATTATTAACTACATGGCTAAAAAAGAGTATTTCGATGGTAAATTTGCTTTTTTCTTTAAAGCTGTTGGATGTATTTCTGTTGATAGAAAAAATAAAAATAAGCAGGCAGTTAATAGTGCATTAAATGTTTTAAAAAATGGTGGTATGATAGGTATTTTCCCAGAGGGTACTAGAAATAAAACAAATGAATTTTTATTACCATTTAAGTTTGGAGCAGTAAGCCTTGCGAAAAAAACAGACTCATATATTGTTCCCTTTGGAATAACTGGAGATTATAAGTTTAGAAGTAAAAACTTAACTATTAGATATGGAAAACCTTTTAAAGTAGGAAATATGACATATGAGGAAGCAAATGAAAAATTATATAATACAGTAAAAAAACTTATGAAAGAAAGTTTAAAGGGCCAGTAGACCCTTTAAAGTGTCAAGTAAATGGGTAAAGGTTTCAATAAAAATGATGTTTATATTTATTTTTTTTCATTCTTAGGGTATAATTGATAATAGGAAAGAGGTATGCCAATGGATATTTCTATGGAACTTTTAGAAAAAGAAAAAATGGATTTTTTAAATTTAAAAATGCAAATAAAGGAAGAACTTGGATTTGATGGTACTGATGATGAAATAGAAGAAACTTTGGAAAAATTTTTATCCCTTGAATCTGAAATATTTAATATTAGTTTAAATGATATTGTATTAAAAAGGTATTATGAGTATTTTTTAGAAAATGTTTATCCAACGGTAATGGATTTTATTGAAATAAATAATAATAGTGATAAAGCTGATACATCACTGCTTTTAAGTAAGAATAAGATAAATAGAAAAAATAAAAAGGCAATTGAATTTGCTCTAAAAGATTATTTTTGTACTATAAATAATGATTATTTATTAAATCAATTAAATAGCCATGAAGTACTTATCTCTAGTGAACTTAGGCAAGTAGTGAGTAATAGTGATATTTTTCAAAAAAATAATCATTTAAATAAAAGTATTACTGGAAATTATCCAAGTATAAAATATAATTATAATTATTCTTTTTGGAAAAATTATAGTAATATTGTTTCAAAAGTAATTGAATCTTTAAATAAAAGGCTTGAAAGTAAAATACCTGATTTTGAAGAAAGTTTAAATTCTTATGAATACCATATTGGCTTATATAAAGAGTTTGTAAAAAAATATCGTTATATTTCAATTTGTGATATGAAAGGTGAAGTTAAATGTCAAAAATAAAAGATATAAGGGCACTTGAAATTTTAGATTCTAGGGGAAACCCAACTATACAAGCTACTGTTTATTTAGAAAGTGGTGCTTATGGAGTAGCGTGTGTTCCTAGTGGAGCATCTACCGGAACACGTGAGGCCTTGGAACTTAGAGATGGTGGAAAACGTTATATGGGAAAAGGAGTATTGCTTGCGGTTAATAATATAAACACAGTTATTAAAGATAGTTTAATTGGAAAAGATAGTTTAAATCAAAACAATATTGATAATATTATGATTAAATTAGATGGCACAGATAATAAAAGCAATTTAGGGGCAAACGCTATTTTAGCGGTTTCCCTTGCTAATTTAAGGGCTAGTAGTAATTATAAAAAATTACCACTTTATAGATATGTTGGTGAAAATACTACTATGCCTTATGCAATGATGAATATTTTAAATGGTGGTATGCACGCGGACAATAAAATTGATTTTCAGGAATTTATGATAATTCCAAAGGCAAGTAAAATGAAAGAACGTATAAGAATTGGTAGTGAAGTTTTTCATACTTTAAAAAATGTTTTAAAGGAACATGGTTATAATACTAATGTTGGCGATGAGGGTGGTTTTGCACCTAATTTTAAAACTAATAAAGAAGCCTTAACAGCGATAGTAATTGCAATAGAAAAAGCGGGTTATAAAAAGGGTATTGATGTTGATATTGCAATTGATGCCGCAGCAAGTTCTTTTTATAAAAATGGCTATTATTATGTTGATGGAAGAAAATATACTACTGATAAGTTAGTTAGTTATTATGAAAAATTAGTTAGTGAGTTTCCAATTGTTTCTATTGAAGATCCATTTGATGAAAATGATTGGGATGGATTTGTTAAAATTACTGAAAGGTTAAAAGATGTTCAAATTGTTGGTGATGACTTGTTTGTTACAAATAAAGTTTACTTGCAAAAAGGTATTGATTTAAAGGCTTGTAATGCGGTGCTTATTAAGCCTAATCAAATTGGTACGATTACTGAAACTATTGATACAATAAATTTAGCTAGAAAAAATGGTTATAAAACGATTATTTCTCATAGAAGTGGTGAAACGGAAGATGTTAGTATTGCTGATTTGGCAGTTGGTTTATCTCTTGGACAAATAAAAACTGGTTCAATGTCAAGAACTGATAGAGTCTGTAAATATAATAGGTTAATAAATATTGAAGAAGAAATTGCAAGAAAAAAAATAATATGATATAATTCATAACAATAGGAGGTCTAGTATGAATAAGATAAAAAACTTTTTTAAAAATATAGGAATAGGTATAAAAAAAGGGTGTAATGCACTTGCATATAAATTAAAGCATTTAACTAAAAAACAGTGGATTATACTTGGCTGTGTATTATTGGTTATTGTTATTGTAATTATTGCTTTAATGTTAAATGGAAGCAATAAAAAAAGTATTGCTAAGGGGGAAGAAAAAGAGGTTATTAATGATAGTGCGAATATTATTAGAGAGGCAACTTATGAGGGCTTAACTATAAATAATATTATGCTTAGAACAAAACGTAGTTATGCAACGTTTACGGCAATTGTTACTAATAATACTAATGAAGAAAAAGATGTTACTGATTTTGATATTGTTTTAAAAAAGGGTAAAACTAAGGTTGTTAATTTATACGCTTACTTAGGTGAACCTTTAAAACCAAATGAAACAAGAGAAATAACGGCATCTGTTAGTATGTATCTTCCTAAGAAAGTTGTTGATACTGCTGAATATAGTGCACATAAAAAAAACACTAATTAGTTTAGTGTTTTTAATTATATGTAAACTTTGATATGACCTTGTTTGGAAAATAAATTATAATTGTTATTGTTTATATACCTAATTTTTCATATTGACTTTAAAATACAAAAACTATATAATTTTATTAAAGGGTAGTGATAGAATGAAAAAAGGATTTACACTTGCGGAATTACTTGGAGTAATCGCAATATTAGGTATTATTTCTTTAATTACAGTGCCACTTGTAAATGGTAGTATTGAAAAAAGTAATGAAAAGTTATATCAAACACAGTTAAATCAAATTGTAAAGGGTGCGAAAAACTATTATGAGGAGCATTTATCCGAGTTACCAGAAGAAGATACATATGTTACTGTAACACTTAAAGAGCTACAAGACGCAGGATATCTTCCACTTAGTATAGAAAATCCGAAGACTAAAGAAGAGTTTTTAGGCACTACTGAAATAAAATGTACTAATAAAAATGGTAAATATGAATATGAGATTGATAAGACTACGTTAGGAGAAAAAAATGAATGAAAAGGGTATAACTATATATCAAGTTATTGCTTTAATATTTGTTGTTTTTATATGTTTAATATCTTTTTTTGTAATAAAAAATTTTACTAGTAAAGATGATACTGCTTATGTAAAATATGAAAAAAGCAGTAATCCTAATATTCTTTTATTAGGTAGTTATGTGGAATATGTTTCGATGAATGGTAAGTATGAAGAAAAGGGAGTAGTTGCTTATTCTAAAAGTGGTAAGAATATATCTAATTATGTAACTACAAAAATATATACTGATGACCATATTGTAGTTGATATTGATACTAGCAAGTTTAAAACTTATAAAATAACTTATACTGCTGTAGATCCTGATGATAGTTCTTTATCAAGCACTGTTAGTAGGATTTTGATTGTAACTGATACTACTGCCCCTAAAATAAGTTTACCAAAAACTCAAACAATTACAAGTAATGATGTTTTATCTTATGATTTAAGGGAGGGAGTAATTGTTTCCGATAATTCCGGTAATGTAACTGTTACAAATGATAATCCACTAAAAAACAAGCCTGGCAAGTACATTGTAACTTATAAGGCAAAAGATTCATATGGAAATACCACTATAAGAAAAAGACTTATAAAAGTGATAAAAGGTATTGAAATATATGAAAAAAACAATAAAATAATTATTGATGTTCCAGATGATGAATATACATATAAATATAGTTTAGATGGTGGAAATATTTGGATAAATTGTACAAATATTACTGAAATAGATTTAAATAATGTAATAGTTGCTAAATTTATGAATGAAGAATATATTTCATCAGTAAATTATAATGTTTAAGTATCATTTTGATGCTTTTTTTATACACTAGTAATTTGGAGGTAAATAAAAAAGACCTTATAGTTTTCTATAAAGTCCAATTGCTTTACCTAAAATAGTAACATTATTTAAAATAATAGGTGCCATAGTATCATTTTCCGGTTGAAGACGAAAATGGTCTTTTTCTTTATAGAATGTTTTTAAAGTAACTTCATTTTCATCGGTCATTGCGACTACTATTTCTCCATTTCTCGCAACATTTTTTCTTTCTATAATAACAATATCCCCATCAAATATACCAGCATTTATCATACTTGTACCATTTACTTCTAGGGTAAAAACTTCTTTACCTTTTGGTAGTAAACTAGTAGGTAATGAGAAAAATTCGTTTGGCCTTTCTATTGCTTCTACTGGGTTGCCTGCGGTTACCATTCCCAACAAGGGAACATCCGCAACTAATTCGTTTGATTTATCAAATTCATTTTTAACAAGTAATTCAATAGCTCTATTTTTAGAATTTTCTTTTTTTATAAAACCTTTGCTTTCTAAATTATTTAAATGGGCGTGAATAGTTGCCGGTGATGAAATATCAAGTGCCTTACCAATTTCTCTTACTGTTGGTGGGTATCCGTGTGACACAATATATGATTTTACATAGTTTAACACATCTTCTTGTCTTTTAGTTAACTTTTCCATAAATTCCTCCTTTTTTAATCTATACACATTTTAACACATCTTTTAAAAAAAGTCAAACATTTGTTTGAAAAATCATTGACACGAATATTTGTTCGTGATATCATATGTGTGTAATGAAATACAAATTTAGTTTTAGAAAGGGATGAAAAAAATGAAAGAACTAATAAAAAACAAATGGATAATTATATTTGCAGTAATGGTAATAGGAGTATTTTATATTGGAAGTGATAGTCCAAAAACGTTTGATGAAAATACAAGCGTTCCGGTTATAAATACCAATGCATAAAAATTAGGTTTAAAATAATTTAAAAATTTGCTATAATGTTTTTAGAATAAGAGGGATAAAATGGATAATAAAGTAATTGCTAATTTAAAGTCTTTAAGTATAGATATGATAGATAAAGCACAAAGCGGTCATCCAGGAATTGCACTTTCAAGTGCACCTATTATTTATACATTATACGCTAATTATATGAATATAAATATAAAAAATAATGACTGGATAAATAGAGATAGATTTATTATGTCCGCAGGGCATGGTTCTGCTTTATTATATGCTACCTTATATATGTGTGGTTTTCTAAGCATAGATGATTTAAAAGCATTTAGGCAATTTGGGTCAAAAACAACGGGGCATCCTGAAATAACTACCCCAGGTGTTGATATGAGTACTGGCCCACTTGGGCAAGGTCTTGCAAGTGGTGTAGGTATGGCAATGGGGCTTAAACATAGAAAAGAAACATTAAAAAATTTAATTGATAACTATGTCTATGTTTTATGTAGTGATGGCGATTTAATGGAAGGTGTAAGTTATGAAGCATGTTCACTTGCTGGGACTTTAAACTTAAATAATTTAATTGTTCTTTATGATAGTAATAATATATCATTAGATGGTAGTACAATGCACACATTTACTGAAAATGTATTAGAAAGATTTAACAGTATGAATTGGTTTACACTGACTACTAGTAATAAATACACTGATATTGATAGGGCTATAAATAAAGCCAAAAAATCCGGTAAGCCATCTTTAATAGAGGTAAAAACAATAATAGGAGATGGGTCAACGTGTGAAAATACAAATAAAGTACACGGAAAACCCCTTACAAAAGAAGATATAAAACAGTTAAAAGAAAAACTAAATATACCTAATATTCCGTTTTATGTAGATGAAACCGCTAAAAAATATTTTGTTAATAAAATAATTAAAAGAAGTAGCAGTAAATATATAAAATGGAATAAAGAGTATAGCGATTATATATTAAACAATTTAGATAGCGATATAAAACTCAAAAAATTTGATAAAAAAATTGTGGACTTTAATTTGGAAGATAACCCATTTGATATAAATAATAAAGAAGAAATAAGAGAAAGTAATTATAAAATAATGAACTTAATAAGTGAAAAAACAGATTTATTATTTGGTGGTAGTGCGGACTTATCTTCATCTTGCAAAACATATTTAACTGATGAAGGAGACTTTAGCAAAGACAATTATGGTGGCAAAAATATTTGGTATGGTGTTAGAGAGCATGCGATGGGAGCAATTAGTAATGGCCTTGCACTTACTGGTTACTTACCGTTTTGTTCTACCTTTTTAACTTTTTTAGATTATTTAAAACCTGCTATAAGAATGAGTGCACTTATGAATGTTCCAGTTACTTATATTTTTACTCATGATTCAATTAGTGTTGGGGAAGATGGGCCAACTCACCAACCTATTGAACAACTTTCATCATTAAGAAGTATTCCCAATTTAATTGTTTATAGGCCAAGTGATTATAATGAAGTATTAGGTGCTTGGAATGCCATTTTAAAATTAAAAAAGCCAAGTGCGTTAGTAATTTCTAAAAACAAAGCAAGAAATGATAAAAATACAAATGCAAATAATGTTATAAAAGGGGCATATATTATAAAAGAAGAACAAGAAAAACTAGATGCTATATTTGTAAGTACAGGCGATAACATCGATGTAACACTTTCTTTGGCAGAAGATATTTCAAAAAATATAAGGGTAGTAAGTATGCCATCAGTAGAATTATTTTTAATGCAAGAGAAACAATATCAATATAGCGTTTTACCAGTAGGCGTTAAAACATTCTTTATAGAGGCTAGCAATGATCTATCTCTTAGAAGATTTGTTTCTAACAGTAAATATTTAATTCTTTTAAATAATTTTGGCCAAAGTGGCAAAAAGGATGCTGTTTTAAAATATAATGGTTTTGATAAGGAAAGTATAAAAAAGAAAATACAAGATTTATTGTGATTTTACTTGTAAAAACTATATCTTTTTAGTAAAATAAAGAAAGAAAGGAATTGATATTATGGAATGGGGAGCATTATTGCTTGATTTACTTAAAATAATTGGTGGTTTAGTTGTTGGTATAATAATTGGATTTTTAATTGCTAAAAAAGTGTTTAAAAAACAACTTAAGGAAAATCCACCTATCAATGAACAAATGATTAAAACTATGATGGCTGGAATGGGAAGAACTCCAAGTCAAAAACAAGTTAATCAAATGATGAAACAAATGAATAAATATATGAATTAAATCCAATATTGGATTTTTTTTCTTAAAAACATTGATTTTTCCATTTAATTTGTGTATACTATGTATGTACTTATTCGTGGATGTGAAGAACTCCATCTTTCATCTAGGTATAAGCGAATATATTATGAAAGGAGAAAATTATGGCACTTGGTAAAAACGAAAAAGAAGCAATCGTTAAAAAGTATGCTAGAAGTGAAGGAGATACAGGTTCTGCTGAAGTACAAATCGCTATTTTAACACAAGAAATAAAAGATTTAACAGAACACTTAAAAATTCATTCACATGATTTCCATTCTAGAAGAGGTTTACTTAAAAAAGTTGGCCGTAGAAGAAGTTTACTTAATTATTTAAAAGAAAAAGATGTTACTAGATATCGTGAAATCGTTAAAAAAATAGGACTTAGAAAATAATAGGCACTCTTTTTTGAGTGCTTTTACTTATATAAGGAGGATATATGAAAAAAGTATTTGAATTAGATTTTAGAGGAAGAAAATTAGTAGTAGAACATGGAGAAATGGCAAAACAAGCAAGCGGTTCTGTATTAGTAAGATACGGAGATACTGTTGTTTTATCAGCCGCAGTTGTAAGTAAAAATGTAAATGTTTTAGCGGATTTTTTCCCACTAATGGTTCTTTATCAAGAAAAATTATATTCAGTGGGTAAGATACCAGGTGGTTTTATAAAAAGAGAAGGAAGACCTACTGAAAATGCTACTCTTGCGGCTAGAATGATTGATAGACCAATGAGACCACTTTTCCCAGATGATTTTAAAAATGAAGTGCAGATAGTAAACACTATATTGTCAGTTGATCAAGATAATTCACCAGAAATGACTGCACTTTTCGCCTCATCACTTGCGGTAAGTATTAGCCAAATACCATTTAATGGGCCTATCGCAAGTGTTAAAGTAGGAAGAGTAGGTGGAAAATTTATTATAAATCCTACTACTGAAGAAACTGAAATATCAGACATTGACTTAACAGTTGCGGGAACATATGATGCTATTAATATGGTAGAATCATCAGCCAGTGAAGTAAGTGAAGAAGATATGCTTGAAGCCCTTATGTTTGGTCACGAAGCAATAAAAGAGTTAATTGATTTTGAAAACAAGATTATTAAAGAAATAGGTGTTCCTAAAATGGAATATGAAAAATTAGAAATAAGTGATGAGTTTAAAAAAGAAGTTACTGATTTAATAAAAAATGATATTGATAAAGCTCTAAGAATAAAAGATAAGCTAGAAAAATATAATGAACTTGATAAAATTAAGGAAAACTTACTTGAAAAATATAGTGATGATAGTTTAAAAGATAATGAACAAAAAGAATTAAATGCTAAATTATGCATGATATTTGATAGTGCAGAATATGAAATATTTAGACAAATTGTAGTAAAAGAACGTACAAGAGCGGATGGCCGTGGAATGAAAGAAATAAGACCACTATCAGCTAGTATAGATATTTTACCAAGAACACATGGCTCTGCTTTATTTACTAGGGGTCAAACACAAAGCCTTTCAACAACAACACTAGGTGCACTTGGTGAACACCAAATATTAGATGGTATTGATTTAGAAGACTCAAAAAGATTTATGTTACATTATAACTTTCCACAATTTTCAGTAGGAGAAACTGGAAGATATGGAGCACCTGGTAGAAGAGAAGTTGGTCACGGTGCATTAGGAGAAAAGGCTTTGGCACGTGTAATTCCATCTGAGGATGAATTTCCATATACAATTAGAGTAGTGTCTGAAATATTAGAAAGTAATGGTTCATCTTCACAAGCAAGCATTTGTGCAGGTTGTATGAGCTTGATGACTGCGGGTGTTCCAATTAAGGCACCAGTTGCGGGCATCGCAATGGGCTTAATTACACATGGCGACGATTATACAATTTTAACTGATATACAAGGCATGGAAGACCATTTAGGAGATATGGATTTTAAGGTTGCTGGTACTAAAAATGGCATATGTGCTCTTCAAATGGATATAAAAATAAAAGGTATAACTAAGGAAATTTTAAAAGAGGCATTATATCAAGCAAAAGAAGCAAGAATACAAATACTAGATGTAATGACAAGTGTAATAAGTGAACCTAGGAGTGAAGTTAGTAAGTATGCTCCTAAAACAATGACATTTAAAATAAACCCAGATAAAATTAAAGATGTTATCGGTAAGGGTGGGGACAATATTACTAAGATTATTCTTGAATGTAGTAATGTAAAAACAGTTAATGATGTAAATGCTGTTAAAGTTGATTTAGAAGATGATGGAACTGTTATTATCTATCATACTGATAAAGATATTATTGAAGCTACTGCTGAAAGAATAAAAGAAAGTGTAAGAGAAGTTGAAATTGGTATGATTTATACAGGTAAGGTTGTTAAAGTTGAAGAATTTGGTTGTTTTGTAGAATTATGGCAAGGCTGTGAAGGGCTTGTACATATATCACAACTTGATACAAAGAGAGTAGAAAAAACAAGTGACATTGTCAAAGTAAATGACGAAATTATTGTAAAAACAACCGGCTATGATAAAAGAGGAAGACTTAATCTTTCTAGAAAAGATGCATTAAAATAAATTTAGATAGTTTAAAAGTTATCTTTATTATATATATCTTAAAAATAAACTCTTGACAAAAATTAAAAAAACTAATAAAATAAAGATATATTGAAAGGCGATGACTGGCGTGGAAAACCAAGAGCCATATATTGAAAGAGATTCTTTTTGAATAAGTAAGGTGGAACCGCGGGCATGCTCGTCCTTACAGTTTAAAAAGAGTCTTTTTATTTTGAAAGGATGGAAAATATGGAAAAAGTTACAATGGATAAACTAACAAGCGTATGTAAACAATATGGATTTATATTTCAAGGAAGTGAAATTTATGGAGGCCTTGCTAATACGTGGGATTATGCCCCGCTTGGAGTAGAATTAAAAAACAACATCAAAAAAGCTTGGTGGAAAAAATTTATAGAAGAACACAAAAATATTTACGGATTAGATAGTGCTATTTTAATGAATCCAAATGTATGGGTAGCCTCAGGACATGTCGCATCTTTCGCAGACCCATTAATTGACTGTAAAAAATGTAAAACAAGACACCGTGCCGATAAACTGGTCGAAGAATTTACAAATGGAGAAGAAACTGGTGATGGCTGGAGTAATGAAAAATTAGAAGAATTTATAAAAAATGAAAACATTTGCTGTCCAAAATGTGGTAGTAATAACTTTACTAAAATAAGAAAATTTAATTTACTATTTGAAACTCATATGGGAGTTACTGAAGATACTAAAAATAAAGTATATTTAAGAGGAGAAACTGCCCAAGGCATATTTGTAAACTATGCCAACGTACAAAGAAGTATGCGTGCTAAACTCCCATTTGGTATTGGTCAAATTGGTAAAGCATTTAGAAATGAAATAACACCAGGTAACTTTATATTTAGACAAAGAGAATTTGAACAAATGGAATTGGAATTTTTCTGTAAACCTGGTGAGGATAAGAAATGGTTTGATTATTTTAGAACCTATTGTATGGATTTCTTAAAATCATTAAATTTAAAAGAAGAAAACTTAAGATTTAGAGATCATAGTAAGGAAGAATTAGTATTTTATAGTACCGCAACAACTGATATTGAATATAACTATCCACAAGGATGGGGTGAACTTTGGGGAATTGCCGACAGAACTGATTATGATCTAGGGACTCATATAAAACACTCAGGTAATGATTTAAAGTATTTAGACCCTGAAACAAACGAAAAATACATACCATATGTTGTAGAACCATCAGTTGGAGTTGATAGACTATTACTTGCTTTACTTACTGAAAGTTATGAAGAAGAAACCCTTGAAGATAAAAGTGTAAGGGAAGTAATGCATTTTCATCCATTTTTAGCTCCTTATAAAGTCGCAGTTTTACCACTTGTTAAAAAACACCATAGTGAAAAAGCAAATGAAATATTTAATACACTATCTCAATCATTTATGTGTGCATATGATGAAACCGGCAATATTGGTAAAAGATATAGAAGACAAGATGTTGCAGGTACTCCATTTTGTATAACAATAGATGATGAAACAATAAATAATAATACTGTTACTGTAAGAGATAGAGATACTATGAAACAAATAACTCTTAATGTAGATGAAATTGTAAATTTTATTCAAGCTAAAATGAAATTTTAAAAGACTTATAACCTTTATAATAATATACTGTTATGCACTTTATTCCAAATTTCGTGTTTATATATCTATTTTAATATCAATAATCTAAATATGATATAAAATAAAAAAGTCCAGTTTTTCTGGGCTTTTTAGCAAGATCTGTTTTGATAGTTACCGCTGTTATTACAGAAAATAAAGAATATAATGAATATCACAATTATTATCCAAAGCCATTCTCCACCACCGTAGCCATAACCACCACCACAGTTACAACTAGGAGTGTATCCATATCCGTACATAAACTTAACTCCTTTCGTTATATTATATTAGTGCATTTGCTATATTGATATAATGAATACCTAAATAATAAGAGAAATATTAAAACGAAAGTAGGGATGGCACAATATTTTAAAAATACAAAAAAATAAGTGGTAAATAAGTGGCAAAACGCTTCAAACATACAAAAGTCCTTGAAAAACAAGGGTAAAATTCATAATGGGGCGAATCACATACAAGTTACGAACTAAGTTCTCTTTCTATATTTATTATATAATAATAAGATAAAATATTTCAATAGAATTTAAGATTAAAATTATATAAAATTAA
>CAYXTH010000015.1:0-14100 GCA_964468025.1 uncultured Muribaculaceae bacterium
TGTATAAGCATTGATATTTTGATGGGAATATGATAATATTTATTTTTAAGAGAAAACTACATATAATAAAAAAGGAACATTCAATCCACAAGTGAATGTAGCCTCTAATTAAGTATAATTGGCACTCTTTCAATGTTGGAGAGTGTCTAATTTTTTATTTACTATATTAAAAAAGGCCTAAGCCCTTTTATATAACTATTTATTAGTATAACGTGAACCACTAAGTTGTTCTTGACCCATTTTTACAAGTCTTTTAGTAATTTCTCCACCAACTGAACCATTGGATCTACTAGTTGCATCTGGTCCCATTTGAACACCTAATTCGTTAGCAATCTCGTATTTCATTTGTTCGATTGCTCCCTTAGCACCAGGAACTACTAATTTATTATTATTAGTCATATTTTCACCTCCTGCACATTTATATAATGTGCAGGAAAAGCAAAAATAATACAAAATTTTATATGGTAATTTTTGTTAAAGAATATCTTCAAAATTTTCTTCAAAATTATCAATTGTTTTAATACTATTAACAGTATCTTCTAAAATACTTTCATAGTCAAAATTTTTTTCGTATTCTATACATTTACTTAAAATAGGATTGATAACAGGATGTTTTGGAACAAAAATAGTACAACAATCTTCATAAGGTAAAATACTAGTTTCATAAGTTCCAATTTTCTTTGCAATATCAATAATTTCTAACTTATCAAAACATGCAACAGGACGAATTACAGGCATATTAGTAACACTGTTTATACAAACCATGCTATTTAAAGTTTGACTTGCAACTTGACCAATACTTTCCCCATTAACCAAAATTTTTGCCCCTATTTTTTCCGCATATTTTTCACTAATTCGGTACATCATTCTTCGCATAATGGTTATCATATAAATGTCAGGGCAATTTTTATAAATCGCTTCCTGCATTTTAGTAAATGGAACAATATGCATTTTAATATGCCCAGAGTATTCATTTAAAATTTTAGTAAGACTTAAAACCTTATTTTTAGCCTCTTCACTTGTATGTGGTGGAGATTCAAAATATAAACACTCAATTGATACTCCACGTTTTAAAGTCAAAAACCCAGCGACTGGACTATCAATACCACCACTAAGCATAAGTAATCCTTTTCCTTGAATACCAACAGGATAACCTCCAAGGCCTTTAATTTCCTTTGTATAAATGTAAGTTCCATTGTTTCTAATTTCCACATTCAATGTAATATCTGGGTTGTGAACATCAACTAAAAAGTTGGTGTTTTTTAAAATTAAAGCCCCAAGCTTTTTACTAAACTCCATTGAAGAAATTGGAAAAGACTTATCAGCTCTTTTAGTTTCCACCTTAAAAGTCTTTTTACTAGTATCCATTATTTGAAGAGACTTATTTAAAATATCTATAATATTAGTATTTACTTTATGGCAAATTACTATACTAAAAATACCAAATACTTTTTTAAGTTTTTCACTAACATTTAAAGCATTATCACATTCAATGTACATACGAACTCGATCTTTTGTAATTTTTATATTTTCACCCTTTAAAAGAGTTTTAATATTTTTTTCAAGAGTATCAATAAAAAACTTACGATTATCTTTCTTAGTAGTTAATTCCCCATATTTTATTAAAATTAGTTCCATAAAATCCCTCATTTCATATATGATTATACTATATTTTAAGGTTTTAATAAAGTTAATTTAAAATATTATCAATAATACCATAATCTAATGCTTCATTTGCGGATAAAAAATAATCTCTTTCAGTATCATTTTCAATTTTAGATAATTCTTGATTTGTATTTTTACTTAAAATTTTATTTAATTTTTTCTTTAATTTTAATATTCTTTCCGCCGCAATTTTAATTTCAGTTGCCTGTCCTTGTGCACCTCCTAAGGGTTGATGTATCATAACTTCACTATTGGGTAGGCAATACCTTTTACCTTTTGTTCCACTTGATAAAAGAAAAGCTGCCATACTTGCGGACATACCAATACATATTGTTGATACATCACTTTTAATATAATTCATCGTATCATATATTGCCATACCAGAAGTTATACTACCACCTGGGGAATTTATATATATAGAAATATCATCGTGGTTTATGGAATCTAAATATAAAAGTTCAGATACTATAATATTAGATAAATTATCATCTATCTCGCCTGATAAAATTATTATTCTATCTTTTAAAAGCCTTGAATATATATCATAAACACGTTCACCATCAAAATTTTTTTCAACTACACTAGGCACTAGCATGTTTATATCGCCTCCTAATAATTATAATAGGTGTAAATGTAAAAATTTATTCATAAAATTTAATGACAAAATACTATATTTTTGATACAATTATATAAGAGAATAAGGAGGGTTTTTATGAACACAGTAAAACTTAAATACAATGATACTTATATAGACAAAATTACCACAAAAACGTCTCTTTATGAGATTAGTAAAAGAGTAGAAGAAGATTTTAAATATGATATAATTGGTGCGAGATTCAAAAACCAAATAGTAGATTTAAGTAAAGAAATAACTGAAAGTGGAGAAGTTGAATTTTATGATAGATCATCTAGGATAGGTAATAGAATATACGCAAGAAGTTTAGAGTTTTTAACTATTATTTCTGTTTATGAAGTGCTTGGAATTGATAATGATGTTTTAATAAACTATACCCTTGATAATGGTATTTACTGTGAAGTCACAAATAGTAAATTAAATAGTAAACTTACTGATAAAATAGAAAATAAAATGAAAGAACTTTCAATGTCAAGACTGCCTTATACTAAAAGTATTGTATCAAGATTTGATGCAATAAATTATTTTAAAAAAACTAAAAGATATGATAAGGTTAATAACTTAAGTTATACTAGTAATACTACTGTTAATTTATATAAATTAAATGGTATATATGATTATTTTTTTGGAACACTAGCGTATGATACTAGTCAAATAAATGAGTTTAAAGTTACTTATTTAAAAGGAAATGTTTTTGTAGTAAATTATCCTAGTGTAAATAATCCAGAGTCTACTAGTGAATTTAAGCCACATTTTAAATTTAGCGATAAATATCAAGAATATAAAAAATGGGGTGAAAATTTAAATTTAGATATGGTAAGTGATTTGAATGAAATAGGTACTAAAAGAAGTTACAATGATATTGTAAGTTTATTTGAAACACACTATGAAGAAGAACTTTCTAATGTGGCCGATATGATTAGTAAAAGAAAAAATATAAAACTTATTTTAATCGCAGGGCCAAGTTCTAGTGGTAAAACTACTACGTCAACTAAGCTTTCACTTTATTTAAAGGTTAAGGGTTTAAATGCACATAAAATATCGCTTGATGATTACTTTGTTGATCGAAATAAAACTCCAAAGGATGAAGATTGTAATTTCGACTATGCTAGTATAAAAGCTACTGATATAGATTTATTTAATGAGCATTTAACTAAACTATTAAATGGAGAAAAGGTAAGATTACCAAGGTTTGATTTTGTTAAAGGAAGAAAAATTTATGATAAAACTTACCTCAGTTTAGGTGAAAATGATGTTTTAATTATTGAGGGTATTCATACTTTAAATGATGCGATAACTAACAATGTTTCAAATGAAAATAAATTTAAAATATATTTAAGCCCATTCATGGCTTTGAAAATTGATAATCACAATAGAGTACATAGTACTGATGTTAGAAAGATTAGAAGAATTGTTCGTGATAATCAGTTTAGAGGAGTAGGTGTGGAAGATACGCTTAAAATATGGCCTAATGTTGATAAGGAAGTTTTAGAAAATATATATCCATACCAAGAGAGTGCGGATGCGATAATAAATTCCGCATTAGCGTATGAAATGGGAGTACTTAGAATATTCGCAGAGCCACTTCTTTATGGAATAAAACCTACTAGTGAAGTTTACCCAGAGGCAATTAGACTTATCAATTTACTTAGAAACTTTATGCCAATAACTAGTGAACTTGTTCCTAAAAACTCTGTACTTAGAGAATTTATTGGTGGTGGCAATTACAATTAAAAGGTTGGTGATATTATGAAAAAAGGATTTACTTTAATAGAACTTTTAGGAGTATTAGTTATTTTAGGAGTACTTGCGGTAATTACAGTACCTCTTATACAAGGCCTTATAAGTGATGCGGGTGATGATAGTACAAAAGTACAAGAAGAGTCTTTTGTAAAAAGTGCCCAGACTTGGGCTGGCAATAATGCGTTTAGTTTACCAGAAGCAGGTGAAAATAAAATTTTGTCTTTGTCTGATTTAATAGATGGGGGCTATTTAGAGGCAAATAAGGAAGAAAATGGAGACTACTATATAAATAAAAGTAATTCTAATAAACAATATGATTTAAAAAATGACTGTGTAATAATTAAAAATGAAGGTACAAGCACAAATGCTAAATATAAATATGAATTTAAAGAAAATTGTAATTCGTAAAAAGTGTAATTGATTTACTTTGTAAAAATTTTAATTTATGGACTAAGGTCCTTTTTTTTGATAAAATATATATAGGAGGCACATATGTTTTATAGTTCAGTTAATAATCCAAAAATAAAGCAAATAAAAAAATTAAAAGAAAAAAAATATAGGGATAAACAAAATCTATTCTTAGTAGAAACATATCACTTAGTAGAAGAAGCATACAAAAATAATTTATTAAAAGAAGTATATGTTTTAGAAAATAATGACTTTGATATAGATGTTCCTGTAAACTATGTAAGTGAAAGTGTTATGAAAACGCTTAGTGATCTTCCATCTATACCAACTATTATTGGTGTATGTTATAAAAAGAAAGATAATGTTACTGGTAACATTCTTATACTTGATGATGTTCAAGATCCAGGAAATTTAGGTACAATTATTAGAAGTGCAGTAGCATTTAATATTGATACCATTATATTAAGTAAAAAATGTGCGGATGTTTATAGTCCAAAAGTACTACGTTCTGCTCAAGGAATGGTTTTTAATATAAATATTGTTATAAAAGATTTAAAAGAAACAATTGTAAATTTGAAAAAATCAAATTATAAAATTTATGGCACAAAAGTAAATGGTGGAAAATTACTAAAAACTATTGAAAAAAGCGAAAAGTTTGCTATAATAATGGGCAACGAAGGAAATGGGGTAAACCCGTTTATTCTTGACATGTGTGATGAATACATATATATTAAAATGAATGATAAATGTGAAAGCTTAAATGTAGCGCTTGCGACAAGTATTATTTTGTATGAATTAGGAAGGTGATAAGATGATATATATTGGAAAGGCAGTAAATACTCACGGCCTTAAAGGTGAAATAAAAATCCTTTCTAATTTTAAGTATAAATGTGATGTATTTAAAGAAAACAATATTATATATATAAATGGTGAAAAACTTATAATAAAAACTTACAGGCCGCATCAAAAGTACGATATGATTACAATGAATAATTATAATAAAATAGAAGATGTTTTAAAGTTTAAAGGACAAAAGGTTTATATTGATGAAAATGATTATAGTTTCAGTGGTATATTAAACGAAAAACTAATCGGTATGAAAGTATATAATAATGATAAATTTATTGGAACTGTAAAAGATATAGAAAATAATGGAAAGATAGAACTTATTGTTATAGAAAAAAATAATAAAGAATACTTAATACCTTATGTGGATGAATTTATAAAAAGTATCACTGATAAAATAGAAGTTAACTTAATAAAGGGGCTTATTGATGAATATTGATATATTAACAATTTTTCCTGAAATGTTCACAGGATTTGTAAATTCTTCCATCATAAAAAGAGCAATTGATAATAATAAAGTTACAATAAATATTCATAATTTTAGAGACTATAGTACTGATAAACACAAAAGAGTAGATGACTATGCTTTTGGTGGTGGGCAGGGTATGGTACTTATGCCACAGCCTATATTTGATGCGGTAGAAAATATAAAAAAAGATAATACCAAAGTAATATTACTAACACCGCAAGGAAAACAATATAATCAAAAAATGGCCTATAAGCTTTCAAAAGAAAAAAACTTATTATTTATATGTGGCCATTATGAAGGATTTGATGAGCGTATTAGAACACTTGCAGATGAAGAGATAAGTATTGGTGATTATGTTTTAACTGGCGGAGAACTTGCAAGTATGGTTATTACTGATAGTGTTGTTAGATTACTTCCTGATGTTATAAATGAAGATTCTCATGAAAAGGATTCATTTAATAATAATTTATTAGATTATCCTGTATATACAAGACCAGCCAATTTTAGGGGGATGAAAGTACCAGATGTGCTTTTATCAGGGCATCATGCCAATATAGAAAAATATAGAAATGAAGAGGCTTTAAAAAGAACTCTTAAACGAAGACCAGATTTATTAGAAAAGAGATGAATAATATGAGTAAATATTATATCGTAATAAAAATAAATAAAATTTCTAGTTGTTATTTAAAACAAAATATTGATGGTTTTCGAATTAAGCCACAAAATAATATTAAGTATGGTGTTGAAGTTGGGCATATGAATTTGGTAGACCCTGATTTAATAGAAAATGTTTTAAGAAGAAAAATTACTAAAAAGTTAAATGCATATCTTAAATATTTGATGAGCATACTTGATGATGATGATAGTGATCCAGAAGATTTAAGTTTAGTTATAAATGATTTAAATAGATATAAAACTATTTTAATGAATAGATATTCTAATTTTTTAGACCCATATTATATTAAAATGCTTTTGTCCAAAGTTAATTTTATTGAAAGTGAATTAAAACATAAAATAAAATTAGCTCAAAAAAAAGATAATTTAAGCATTGGTAGAAGAAGGTAATTATATTAAAATGGCGAAATTTATCAAAAATTTTCGCTTTTTCTTTACAAACTATTGACAGGAAAGGCTTAAAGGCTTTATAATTATGCTAATAGAGAACAATAAGCGTGGGTGAGGGAATATGAATCAAGATTATAAAACAGCGTCATCAAGTGTAAAATTACTTGAAATGAAAAATTTTACTGCGGAGCATATAAAATGGCTTCAAGGAGAGTTAAAAAAACCAAATAATTTTATTTGGGATGAAGGTAGAAAAGTTATGGTTAATACCCAAAATGGTGTTGATGTTATTGACATTCCATCAAAGGAAGATAAAACTGGTTTTTTAAATGCCTGGTTAAAGGTTTATAATACTTGTCTTGCTACTCTTGATATAGATGTAAAGATAATTTGTCTTAAAAGAAATCACGTTCGTAAAACATATAACCAAGTTGTGGTTGGAAATTACACTCCTGTAGCTATTCCAGACGATACCACGTCAGTGGCGTATATTACTGCACTTGAAGCAATTATAAATAATTATAAAGATCTTTATAGCAAAAGAAATAGTGCACCAACACCTGTTGTTAAGTTTCAAAAACATGAAGTTACTTTAAAGCCAGTAGAAGCTCCAATGATGAAGCCAGAGTCTATGCCTACTAAGCCTAAGGTAGTAAGTCATATAAGTGATAAACTTAGAGAAGAAGTTAAAAAAGAAATAAAAAAAGAATCTGTTTATAATACTATTAAGGGTGAAAAAATTCCTGATGGTGATAAACTGACTAAGGGTGATATAGAAAATTTAAAAGATGCATCTTTTGTACTCGCAACTTGTACTCATTTAGATAAAGATGCAAATACATTTATTTATAATGTAGAAAAATGTATGGAAAATGGTTTAAATATTGGGGCTTACTTAAATGGAAAAGCAACTGATACAGATAGTGCGGTAAAAGATAGTAAAAAAATTATAAAACTATTAAATGGTATTGATATTAAAGGACCTGTTGTTTATGAAATAAATTTGGATTATTTGAAAAATCATGATAGTGAAGAAGATTTAGATAATATGATAAAAGCCTATAATGGGGTTGCTAGTGTTCTTATTGAAAATGGATATCATGTACTCATTTCCACTGATTTAGATACAGGGGTACTTTTAGAAAGACAAATTAAAAGGAAAAATATACCTAATGTATTCCCACTTGTATATAGAGTTGTACCAAGAGAGATGGACAGTCTTTTTGAAAATAGTTCTTATGTTTTAATGGATCCACAGCACGAATATGATATTGTTAAAATTGTAAATCCTACTTTTAAAATAGAAGAGTCATATCAAAGAGCCGCATAGTGCTCTTTTTTAGGAGAAATGTTTATGAAATATATAAAAGAAGAAATCCCAAAAATGTTATTTACTGAATTAGTACTGGCTTATACCGTAGATAGTTCCTTTTATGATGAAATTGTAAGGAGATTAAAGTTTTGTGGTTTTGAAGAAAATGTGATTAAGCAAATTATATCACTTGAACTTGAAATATTAAAAACTACCAATAAAACATATGATACTTTATTAGTAAATAAAAAGTGGTGGCTATCTAATTTAAAAAAATATAGTACTAATAAATTACTATCTTTATCATTAGAACAATATTCATTATTTTATGAAAATGAAATGTCAACAAATGCCCTTACAAATAGTGAACTAGTTTGTATAAATGATGAAGCAAATTTTGTACTCGCAAATAGTGATAATTTTAGTGAAAATATAATATTAGAAGCAAGTATATTAAATGATGTAAGTAGTCAAAAGGGCTTGCAATATGAGTTTAATAAGCGAATTGTGTTTATATATGATTATTATTTTGATATTAAATATAGTAAGGAAATATTTGATAAAGCCATGCGTTTCTTTATAAATGAAAGCCATATTGTATTTATAAATAAGTACTGTTATAAAGATATGGGCAAGGTAAAATGGACACCATATACAAGGGAGTATTATAATTATCATAGTTATTAAAAGGTTTAATCCTTTCTTTTTTTTTGTATAAATGTTAAAATGGTTATGGTGGTAAAATGACTTATGAGTTTGAATATAAAATTGATGGTGTTAAATATAAGGTAGTTGTTTTAAAAAAAAATAATAAAAACACTTATATAAAAATAAAGAAAGATATGACTATTTTAGTTACTACTAATTATTTAGTAAGTAAGTGGCAAATAAAAAATATGCTTGATCGTGAAAAAGATTTTTTAAGAGGAAGTTTAAAAACTGCGAAAGTTAAATATGAAAAAGAAAAAGAGTTCTATTATTTAGGTAAAAAATATGATATAATAATGGTATCATTAGATAATATAGAGATAGATGATAATAAAATATATGCACCTAGTATGGAAAGTGTTAACAAGTGGCTTAAAAAACAAATGAAAGTACTTTTTGAAGAAAGACTTATATATAATTATAATTTATTTGAAGAGGATATTCCTTTTCCAAAGTTAAAAATTAGAAAAATGAAAACTAGATGGGGAGTATGTAATAAAAGAGATCTATCAGTTACTTTAAATTCTAATTTAATAAGATATAGTCTTAAAGAAATAGATTATGTAATTATTCATGAACTTAGTCATTTAGTTCACTTTGACCATTCAAGAGAATTTTGGAATACGGTAGAAAAATATATGCCTGATTATAAGGAGTCAGTAAAAGTTTTAAAGGAGCGATGATTTATGAAAAAAGTATGTATGTTTTGTATTTGTCTTCTTAGCGTAAGCACATTTATAGGTAATACTGCAATGGCGAAAGAGCAAACACTAAACGAGTTATTATCAGCGGCTGAAGCTAATAGAAAAGCTTATGAAAATGCGAAAAATCAAAAAGCCCTTAGTGAACAGGAAAAAGCAGCTGCAACAAAGGAAAAAGAACAAGTACAAGCCCAAATAGCAAGTATCAGTACGGAAATAAAACAAATAGAAGAAGATGTTGAGGCATTACAAAAAGAAATAGATAAAAAAGATGATGAAATAAAGCAAATAATGAAATTTGTTCAAGTATCAGAAGGACAATCAACATATTTAGAATATATATTTGGAGCAAGTTCATTTACTGATTTTATTTATAGAGTATCAGTGGCGGAGCAGTTATCTAATTACAATAATAAATTAATTGAAGAATACAATACTAATGTAAAAGACCTTGAAAAAAAGCAAAATGAATTAAATTCTAAGCAACAACAATTAACTACAAAAGAACAAGAACTAAGTACCTTAGAAGCAAAACTAACTAGTCAAATAGAAACACTTCAAGAAGGTATGCTTTCAAAAGACACTGAATATAAAATTCAAATAAGCACCATTAACACTATGAAAAATAGAGGATGTAAGGGTACTGATACATTATCAAGCTGTCAAAGAAAAGTAAGCGGTAATAATGGTAATGGTAATTTAGCAAGTACAAGTGCAGCTTATATTCCAGTTGCGAGTGGATATATTTCAAGTGATTATGGCTGGCGAAAAATAAATGGTAAAAGTGAATATCATACAGGAATTGATTTTAGTGCTAGTACGGGAACTACTGTATATCCAGTTGCCGATGGTGAAGTGGTTGCGACTGTGGTAAATTCAAGATGTGGCAATCATATGATATATGTTAAGCATAATATAAACGGACATTCTTATGTAACATCATACTGGCATTTATCAACATTCTTAGTAACTGGTGGTAAAGTAACTACTAATACACCAATAGGAAGAGTTGCCGCACCAGCTAGTGTAACAGGCGATAATTGTGGTGGTGGTTCCCATGTCCATTTGAATTTGTTTGATAATGCTGGTGGCAAATGGGAAGCAAGTGCTAGTAGGGGTGTTCCAAACTCAGGTAGAATTGATCCGAGAACGGCATTTCCTAATATACCAAAGCCAAAATCAGATGGTAATGGTGGCTACATTGCTCTTTCAGTTAGTCATAGTTCATCAATAAAATAACTTTTTATAAGTTGTTTTTTTCTACAAAATAACTCCTTTTATTTTCTTATAATAAAAAAGGTGGTATAATGAAAGTAAAAGTTTTTGACGAAAGTCATGAAAAAGATTTGGAAAAAGCAATCAATGATTTTATTCAAGGAGAAAACCCTGAAATTATTGATATTCATTACGCAGTAAGTATTAGTGTGTTTTGTGAAGAACAAATATATTGTTTTTCGGCACTAATCGTTTATAGGTAGGGTGAAATATATGAAAAAGACAGGCTTTTTAGCGGGTGCTGCTATTTCAACAATAGGTATTATTATTTGTAAAGTAATAGGTTTATTATATGTAATACCATTTTATGCGATTATTGGTGTTCAAGGAGGAGCTTTATATAGTTATGCATATTCAATATATAATTTATTTTTAAACTTAGCGACTAGTGGTATTCCAGTAGCAATGAGTAAAGTAATTAGTGAATTTAATGCTAAAAAATACTATGAAACAAAAGAAAAAACATTTAAAGTGGGACTTAAAATAATAAGCATTCTTGCCCTTGTTTCATTTTTATTAGTGTTTATATTTGCCAATAAAATTGCTTACTTTATAATAGGTGATGTAAAGGGTGGAAACTCTATTGAAGATGTTGCCTTAGTAATTAGAATAATTTCAACTGCATTATTAGTTGTACCTTATTTAAGTGTATCAAAAGGTTATCTTCAAGGACATAAAATAATGACTATATCATCAATTGCCAACATTTTGGAGCAAGTAGTTAGAGTAATTGTCATACTTGCAGGTTCATTCTTTGCTTTAAAGGTATTTCATACGTCAGTAAATACTGCCGTTGGAATTGCTGTATTTGGTGCAACCGTAGGGGCAATTTCCGCATACTTTTATGTTGCTAGTAAAATAAAGAAAAACAAAGAGAAATTAAAACAAGAAAAAAATACAAATGAA
This sequence comes from uncultured Muribaculaceae bacterium, assembly GCA_964468025.1. Classification (GTDB taxonomy): domain Bacteria; phylum Bacillota_I; class Bacilli_A; order RF39; family UBA660; genus Coprosoma. The sequence goes on from CAYXTH010000015.1 coordinate 11,733, forward strand.
CCTAAAATAAGTACAAAAGATATCGCTAAAAAAATAATATTTTATGCTTTACCATTTGTAGTTATATCTCTTTTACAATCTGCCTTTACTATGGTTGACGTATTTACTCTTGTAAAAGCTCTTGTTTCCCTTGGATTTAGTACTGCAATTAGTGAAAACGTACTTAGTGTTATCGCAACTTGGGGATCAAAATTAAATATGATTGTTATGGCTATCGCTACTGGCATAATTACAAGTTTAATACCTGCTATCGCAAGTAGTTATGCTATTAAAGATTATAAAGGTCTTCAAAATAAAATAACCCAAGCTATTCAAATACTATGCTTAGTTACAATACCACTTTCTTGTGGAATTAGTTTTATGGCTGGTAGTGTATGGACAGTATTTTATGGTTACCATGAACTTAATATATCAATATTTAGATTACTTATATTATCACAAATACCACTTTCATTATTTACAATACTTTTAAATACAAATCAAACCTTAAATAATACCAAAGGATCTATAACCGCATTATTAGGTTCATTCTTTGCGAAAATATGTTTAAATGTACCATTTATGCATTTATTTAATAATATAGGGATTCCAGCTTATTATGCACCAATAGTACTTAATATAATAATTGATGTAATTGCTTGTATATTCTTACTTGTTAATATAAAAGAAAAAACAAAGGTTAATTATTTAAAAGCATTTAAATCAGTTATAAAAATAACTTTATGTACAATAATTATGATACTAAGTCTTATGATTTTAAATGTGTTTATCCCAAATGTAAGCACATCAAGATTTATTTCTATATTATATATTATTTTGTATGGTGTACTTGGAGTAATTGTATATTTTTATGTAAGTTATAAATCAAATACTTTATCTGAAATATTTGGTAAAGATTTTATTTTAAATATAAAAAAGAAAATATTAAAGTAGACAAAAAATAGTTATATGTGATATAGTAATATAAAGAAGTAAGGGGCGAAAATTATGAAAGAACTTTCTTTATTTGAAAAACTACAAATTCTTTTTAGCAATGTAATTGCACACCCTTTTTTTCTTATAATTTTAACTGTACCAATGGTTATTATGTTTTTAGAAAGGGACACAACTAAGAAAGAAAAAGATGTTAAAAAAATAATATTATTTATTTATATAATAGTCATAAGTATTGTTTTATTTATTGGTGGTTCTACTTTATTTGAATTTTTTGATAATGTTATGGATGAGCTATTTATGGCGTTATATTTTCCAAACTTTATAACTCTTTTTGTTGTAATTGTAATAAATGCGGTAATTGCCCTAATATCAGTTTTTAGAAAAAAAATAAAAAAATCTATTAAAAGAGTTAATTTTATAGGTTTTGCTGTAGTTCAAACTTTATTTTGTTTAATACTTTCTTCTGTAAAAGCAAATAAAATAAATATATATAAGGAAAATGCCCTATATAGTAATAATGATGTTTTAAGCCTTATGCAACTTTTAATGGGGGCATTTCTTCTTCAAATAATTATTGTTTCGGTAATAACTTTAATAAATAGATTAACTGAAATGTTAGATGAAAAAGACAATATTTTAACCGACACTGCACCAGTTAAAGTTAATAATGAGGCTATAATAAATAAAGAAATAAAAGAGAAAAAAAATATTATTTTAGAAACTAATAATTTAAAAGATTTAACAAAGCTTGATTTAATGAAACCAATGGATGTTAGAGATAAAATTTTAACTATTAATAATTTAAAGATACTTAAATCAAAGAAAAATCTTTTAGGTAGATGTTTAAAGTATTATAAAAAAACAATTATTAGTACTTATGAAGATCATCCTATTGAAAACTTAAAAATAATTAATTTTAATTTAATGGTTAAAGCAATTCAAAATACAAATGTTAAAAAAAGAAATACAAATGGATACCTAAAATAAGGTGTCTTTTAATTTATATAGATATTTTATCAAACGTGCAAGATAATATAAAAATCAAACCTATTATAAAGTGTAATACTTAAATAGGTATTTTTTTTAAAAAATTTGCTGATTAAAAACAATACTTTTTGGCCATTATATACATAGAATATAAGAGGAAGGAGAAAAAATATGTTTGGAAACTATGAAGAAAATGCAAGAAGAGTATTAGTACATGCGAAAAAAGAAATGCAGGAATTAAATCATCCTTATATATCTTCTGAACATCTTTTTTTAGGTCTTTTAAAAATTGATAAAGATATAAACAAAAGGTTAAAAAAATATGGAATAAATTATAATAATTTTAAAGAAGAAATTATTAAAATAATAGGTAAGGGGACAAAACCTAGTAATTGGTTTTTATATACACCACTTTTAAAAAGAGTTTTAGAAACTGCGGAAATTG
>CAYXTH010000016.1:0-13778 GCA_964468025.1 uncultured Muribaculaceae bacterium
ACAGCATCATTACCACTTGCGATAGCAACACCTTTTAACAAATCTTCAACACTCATTTTCTCCCCAGTTTCTAAAAGAATTTGACTGCCACCCATACTAGAAGCATTTTCACTTACTTGTATTTTCTGGTTCCATTTTAAGCTACCATTTTCTATTGCCTCCATAATTAAAATCATACTCATTATCTTAGTCATACTAGCCGGATTTAGTTTTTCATCAGCATTGCTTTCATATAATATCTTACCAGTACTTACCTCTATAAGAATTGCACTTTTAGCATTTTTTGCAAGTGTAAACTCTTCGGCACTTACTGTAAATGGCAATAATACTAAACATAAACAAAATATCAATATTTTTTTCATAACTCTTTCCCCCTATAAAAAACTATTCTTTATAAACAAAAAAATGCCTAAATAGACATTTATTCTAAAATAGCTTTTATTCTTCTAACACCAGCACTACTAGCCTCTTCTTTTTTAATTTTAAAATATCCAAGTTCGCTAGTATTTTTAACATGTGGCCCACCACATAATTCTTTTGAAATATCACCAATAGAGTAAACAGTAACTACATCAGGGTACTTATCGATAAACATACATTCAGCGCCAGAAGATAATGCTTCTTCCTTAGTCATTTCCTTGCATGTAACATCAATACCATCACTTATCCATTTATTGACTAAATCTTCAACTTGTTTTTTTTCTTCATCGGTTAATTTGTGATTACAAGAAAAGTCAAACCTCATTCTTTCACTTGTAATATTACTACCCCTTTGATGAACATCATCACCAATAACTTTTTTTAAAGCCGCATTAAGTAAATGTGTTGCGGTATGGTATTTTGTTTCAATTACGCCATCACTTGCAAGTCCACCTTTAAATTTTCCAGCAGATGCGGTTCTTGATTTTTCTTGATGCTCTTTAAATTTTTCATAAAAGCCATCCACATCAACAGTTAAATTTTCTTCATTCGCAAGTTCTGTTGTAAGTTCAATTGGAAAACCATAAGTATCATATAACTTAAACGCCAATGTTTTATTAATAACATTTCCATTTAAATTTTTTACTATTTTTTCAAATTCTCTTAAACCTTTTTCCAAAGTACGATTAAATTTATTTTTTTCATCTTTTAAAACACATAATATATTATCCTTATTTCTTTCAAGTTCATTATAATACTTAGAATAATCCTTAATAATTATTAAAGCAAGTTCTTTTTCAAAATCACTAGAAATATCAATACCCAGTTTTTTAGCATACCTAATAGTTCTTCTAATAATTCTCCTTAAAATATATCCTTGATCAGTATTAGATGGTTTTATAGAAGCATCATCCCCACTTATCATAACAGCCGCTCTTATATGATCGGCAACAATGCGCATTGCCTTAGTATACCTTTCATCTTCATAATTTTTACCACTAAGTTGTTCTATTTTACTAATAATTTCTTTCCAAATGGAGGTCTTATAATTATCATCTTGACCTTCTAAAACCGCCGTTATTCTTTCAACACCCATACCAGTATCAACATTTTTTTGTTTAAGCTCAGTAATAGTTCCATCTTCATTTTTATGATACTGCATAAAAACATTATTCCATATTTCAACCCATCTATCATCTTCTGGGTCATGTTTATCAGGAACTGGATCAGTACTGCGCCAGTAAAAAATTTCAGTGTCAGGTCCACAAGGTCCACTAGTTCCCGCAATCCAAAAGTTATCATCTATGCCTAAATAGCTAATTTTATCTTCCTTAATGCCAAGACTTTTCCAAATATTTGCAGATTCTTCGTCTCTTGGAATATTTTCATCACCCGCAAATACGGTAACTGCTAAACGTTCTATTGGTATATTAAATTTTTTAGTTAAAAGTTCAAAACTATAAGAAATAGATTCTTTTTTAAAATAATCCCCTAATGACCAGTTACCAAGCATTTCAAAAAATGTATGATGAGTAACATCTCCAATTTCATCTAAGTCGTTTGTTCTTACACATTTTTGAATATCAACAAGTCTTGTGCCTTTCGGATGATTAGCACCTAATAAATATGGAACAAGAGGTTGCATACCGGCAGTTGTAAATAAACTTGTTGGATCGTTTTCCGGAATAACACTACTACTTGGTATATATTTATGCCCTTTACTTTCAAAAAAATTTATATATATGTCTTTTACATTCATCTTTACACCTCTTCTAAAATCTTTAATACTTTCTTTTCTAAATCCTTTAAATTACCACTATTTTCAATTAAATAATCATAGTTATTATAATTATCTAATGCATTTTCAGTTATATGTGAATTTTGTTTTTCAGTAAGTCCATTTTTAAAATTAGGTCTTACCATTTTTATAATAGTAACATTTTCAAACTTTTCTTTTGGTATATCTAATTCATTTGGAAATCTTGCACCAGTAATTATTATAATATCAAAGAAATATTTGTAAACCATTATATCTTCACATATTCTATTTATAAAGAAATCTTTATTTATTTTTTCTCTTACTATATCAGTACCAATTGTTTGTAGTAACTCTCTTGGCTTGGTACTATCTTCTCTATTCCAATTAGAAATTTTCATCGCATAGTTTTTTATATAATCGGCAAAGCCTATTTTAACAATTTTTTTATCTTTATAATATTTACTAATTATATCTCCTACTGTGTCTTTGCCACTGCGAGCACGCCCCGCAAGTAAAAATATTTTTGTCATATTATCTCCTTTTTATAGAAAAAGATACCACATATCTAGGAACGAAATGCCGTGGTACCATCCTAATTATTCTTAATTTCATTAACGGTGTTTGCCGGAAGTGTTTACACTCCACCTATGAAAAGTAGCTTTCAGAAAATAATGTTACTAATTTTCACCTACCATTAGCTCTCTATTTAACATTTATAATCTTACTTTTCTTTTCTTCTGGTTTTATTTCTTCTATTGTTATATCATCAAGGGTATAATCTAAAAGGCCATATTTTTTATTAAAGAAGTTAAATACTGTTTTCATAGCCGCTAAAATTGGTGTTGATAAAAGCATTCCTATAATTCCACCAAAATAACCAAATACTAGCAATCCAAGCATAATTAAAATTGGATTTAGTTTTGTTGTTTTTGACATAATAAATGGTTGTAAAAAGTTTCCTTCTAAGGTTTGAATAACTATAACTACTATTAAACTTAAAATACCTATTGTAGGGCTTTGAGTAAGCCCAACTATAACCGCAGGAGCTCCTCCAATATATGGCCCTAGATAAGGAATAATATTAGTAAGTCCACAGAAAAATCCAAATAATACTGGTGATTTTAAACCAATAATCCAAAATCCTATTGATGTAAGTACAAATACGGCTCCACAGTCTATTAATGCACCTTGTACATAACTTCTTAGCGATGTGTTTACTTCACTTGCTAGTTCTTCACTTGTTTTTCTATATTTTCTTGGTAACAGTTTAAATATATTAGATAGGTTTCTAAAATTAATTATTAGTAAAAACCCAATTACAAGACCTAGTCCAAATGTTCCAATTCCCGAAAATAATCCTGAAATAAATCCTAGTATTTTATCAGGTAATGAGTTAGATAAGCTTACTGCGAAATCTTCAAATTTAGCAAAGAATTCGGCTTTTAAAGAGTCTGTATTTATATACTCTATGTTTTTTAAATGATCAAATATGCCAAGACACCAACCTTTTATTGCCTCAAATATTGCGGGTGCAGCCGATGCAAATTCTGTAACTTGTTCTACTAAAAGTGGTATTAATGAGGCCATTAAAAATGCAAGTATTATAAGTAGTAATACATAAGTTATTATTGCACCAAATACTCTTTTTATTTTTTTCTTTTCAAGAAAATTTACAAATGGATCAAATAACCAAGCAACTACAATACCGATTATTAAAGGTACTAGTATTTTTACAATTGTTCCAATAAAATTTAATATATCTGTTTCATTGATAAGTTTTATACCAATATAAACTACTAAGAAAACTAAAAGTAAATAAATTATTCTAAGTACACTAGCCGATAAATGAGCAACTTCATTTATTTTCTTTGTATCTAGTGTTTCAGGTTTATTTTTTCTAAACATTTTATATACTTAAAAGTTCGTTTTCTTTTTCTTTTAATTTTTCATCAATAGTTTTATTGTATTTATTAATTAAATCTTGTATATCTTCACTTATACCTTTTTTGTCATCCTCGGTAAGTTCTAATTTTTTTATTTCTCCATTAGCATCTTGCCTAATATTTCTTAAAGCAATTTTTCCATCTTCAGCCATTTGTTTAACTTGTTTTACATATTCTTTTCGTGTTTCTTCCGTAAGTGCAGGAATATTTAAGATAATTGTTTCTCCATTATTGTTAGGAGTAAGACCAATATTTGCCTCATATATTCCTTTTTCTATTGCACCTAAACTTGATTTATCATATGGTTTTATTTGTAATTGCCTTGCTTCTGGTATTGATATAGTCGCAAGTGATTTTAACGGATTATCCATTCCATAATAGTTTACAACAACACTATCTAATATTGCAGGGTTTGCCCTACCTGCTCTTACATTATTAAATCTTTTTTCCATAGCAATTATTGCTTCTTGCATTCTTTCTTCTGTAATAAATAAAATTTCTTCCATATTTTTCTTCCTTTCTTTATATATTATAATATATATTTATTTTATGAGCAAGTTTATTTTTTAAAATGATACTTATTTTTATGCTTTTACTGAAATTTGTACCTTAAATTAAAAAACACTTATTTTTGTGTTTTTCTCTTATTACTAAGTTTTTTTCTTTTTCTATGTTTATGAATAATATATATAACAACTAATACTCCAAATCCTATACATCCATATATTACATAGTTTTCAGCAATTTCAAACTTTTTTGTTTCTTTCTTTTTTTTCTTTTCATCTACCTTAATAACATATTCGCCATCTTTGGTATATAGATAGTTTTCTCTAGCATATCTTGCAACATAGTCCGCATCTTGCAACTTATTTATTTCAGTTTTTAAATCTTCAGCATTACCTTTTAACTTTGTTAAGTTTTGTTTTAATTCTTTTTCTTGTTTATTTAGATTATAAAGTTCCCCTACTGTAACTACTAAGGTAAAAGTGGCATAACCTACTAAAAAAATAACAATAGGCATTAAAATTACTAATCTACGTTTTGATGTCTTTTTTATCTTTTTTGCCACTTTTTCACCTTCTATCTATACGCTAAGTATATCATTTTTTTAGATGTTTGACAATCTTTTGATATAAATAATAGGTAAGATAATAACCAGTTACTATTAAAATTAAGTGATATGGATGAAATAAGGCATCATTTAATTTTTTTAATATTAAAAAATATATCATCATAGTAATAGTTATTACTAACATTGTTCCAAGATGTTTTATTGTTTTATTACTGTTATAAATCATTTTACTATTAAGTTTTAAAAATAAATAAAATATTATGCCATATAAAAAAGAAAATAAAGATGTAGTTATTTGAATACTTAATGTCATTTAAATAGTTTACTAAATATTCCGTTTTCTTTTTCTTTTTTTAAGGCATCACTATATACTAAGCTATCTACTTTTCCTTTTATTGATACGTTTCCTTGGTAAGTATCTAGTTTTATTATTTCAAGTTCTTCTCCTTTTATTGTTAGATTTCCCATAGTTGTTTCCATATAGAATTCAGTTTCATCAAAGTTTTCTATTTTTTTAACACCAGTTATTATTAAATTTTTTCTTTCAGTAAGTGTAATACTGTGATTAAGTGACGTTATTACGCTTTCTATCTTGTCCATAGTACCCTCCTTAGTAAACTTTATGCATAAGGTAAAAAAAAAGAAGAATTATTCTTCAATTTTATTATATTTTTCTATAATTGCATCTTCAAACATTTTACGACACTCACTTGTAATAGGGTGTGCTACATCGTGATAAGCATTATCGGTTGTTTTTCTACTTGGCATGGCAATAAATAAGCCATCATCCTTTTCTAGTATTCTAATTCCGTGAATAGCGAAACAGTCATCAACAATAACAGTTGCAATACCACGCATACGTGAATTTTCTTTTTCCACTTTTCGAACATTAACTGATGTTATTTTCATCGGTAAATCTCTCCCTTCATATTGTATCTCCACATTCAGTATAACTCATCTTCCCTTAAAAAGTCAATTAGTTTTCATATATTTTTATCGTTTTTGTAATAATATCAACATATGAGAACGATTTTATGAGTTTTTTTGTTTCTATATCTTTTACAATAAACACACAGTTATATAAATTTGTAATAATTACGTTGTACGTTTCATATTTGTTTCTTCCTAAGTTATATTTTATTTTTATTGGTTTATTTATATAGTTTTTTAGTATTTTTTTTACTTCTTTTATGGTACATTTATCTAGGGTATCCAACATACATTGTACCTTTCGTAATAATGCCACCTATTCCATTTGTACCATATTTCGTTTTTTCTAAAATGCTTTTTAAGTTTATATCTTTGTTTACATCCGATAAACTCATACAAACTGCGATAATTGCAGGATCTAAGGCATGAATATTTACTCTTTTAGGACTTGATGCAAAATTAGCACCCGCTTTTATAAGTTCTTCATAATATGATGAACAAGCTCCCGCAATTATAATTAGTTTTTCATGACTATTTTCATATTTTCTAGCCTGTTTAATTGCCTCTACAAAATATTTACTACTTTTGTATGAATCAATTTCTTCTCCTTGTTTTTTATAATGTGCATCATGCCCTGTAATAACAACAATATTAGGCTTATATTTGTTGAGTAAATCTATTATTACATTTGGTATATTTTCTTCTTTTTCCTTTATTCCCATTGCCCATATGTTTATTTTTTTGTAATACTCTAAACATCTGTTTAAATATTCTTCATCACTATCAATATGAAGTATTTTACCTGGTAAATAAAAATAATCATCCCTGTTTAATTCAAAAGGAATAGATATTTTTTTTAAAAATTCTCTTTCTTCTTCATCATTGTCATTAGTATATATTTTTAAGTCTTCAAGAGGACTGTCTGCGATTAAACGAATATTTGTACCTGTTAATATATAGATATTATCTTCTATATCAACTACTTTAAAAACAATATCATTTTTATAAGAATTACGTGTTACTATACTACCGATTTTTATTTCCATATAACCACCCAAATAAGTATATGAATTATATATTTTTTTATACATTATATAATACAAAAAAAGACTTAATTACTTAAATCTTTAAATGTTTTTTTACTGCTCTATAAGAGCCAAACATACCAACTAATATACCAATTGCTAAAAGTGCAAGTGATGTCGTATAAACAAATGGTGTTGGTGCAATTAATTTAATAAATGGTGAGAATAATTGCCCATTAAAATTACTATAAAGTGCACTATAACCATAAATGGTAGTTATTATTGGAATAATGGCTCCTAAAGCACCTAACAAAAGACCTTCAATAATAAATGGTATTCTAATATTTAAATTAGACGCACCTACTAATCTCATAATAGCAATTTCCCTTTGTCTTGAAGAAATTGTTATTTTAATTGTATTTGAAATTAAAAATGCAGTCACTAATACTAAGGCAACTACGGCACCTAAGCAAATTTTATGAACAAGAGTAAAAGTACTAATTAGCTGTTCAACAATACCTTCTCCATATTTAACTAAGGTAACACCATCTATTTTTTCGATTTGTTTTGCAACCTCATCTATCTGGTTTATATCAACCACTTTTACCTGATAAGTATTTTGAATTGGATTTTCTTCATCATCCCAATTTTTCATAACACTATCAAATATATCAGAAGATTCACGCATTTCTTTTGTTATTTCATTTTTAGATGTAAACTCATAAGTATCAACATTATCAATAATACTTATTTCATCTTTTACAGTATCTAATTCCTCCTGTGTTAATTTATTGTCAAGGAATGCTACTATCGTTACATCTTTTTCAACAAGTTTTGTAAAGTTATCTACATTATATGAAAGTACTATTGATACCGCAACTACAATTAGGGTTATTGTTATACAGGAAATTGATGCAAGTGATAAAGAAAAATTCCTAAAAACGCCTTTAAAAGCATCTCTTATATTTCTTCCTATTATTCTAAATGTTTTCATTCTTTATAACTCCCTGGTTCATAATCTTTAAGCACCCTTCCTGAATCTAATACAATAACTCTTTTTTGCATCTTTTTTACAATATCAATATCATGTGTAACCATTATAATAGTTGTTCCAAGTTTATTTATTTCATTTAATACTTCCATAATTCCCATACTAGTAACTGGGTCTAAGTTTCCGGTAGGCTCATCACAAATAAGCAATTTTGGACCATTTATAATTGCTCTTGCAATAGCAACACGTTGTTGTTCACCACCTGATAGTTGTGCTGGATAACTTTTTATTTTATGTTTAAGCCCTACTAATTCTAAAACTTTTACTACTCTTGCATGTATCTCTTCTTTTGGAAGACCAAAAATTTCAAGTGCAAAAGCCACGTTTTCATATACCGTAGATTTTGGTAATAGTTTGAAATCTTGAAATACAACTCCTATTTTTCTTCTAATTTTATAAACTTTTCCATTTCTAAGTCTACCAACATCAATACCACCAACAATTATTTGACCACTAGTTGGTTTTTCTTCACGGTAAAGCATTTTTATAAGTGTACTTTTACCGCATCCAGTTGAACCTATTATAAATACAAATTCGCCTTTATTTATAGATAAATTTAAATCTTGTATTGCAGTTACACCGGTGTTATATGTTTTTTTTACATTTGTTAATTTAATTAAATCCATAATACTTTTCCCTTTCTATTCGCCTCCGCGAACTTCATAAGCATCCGTTACTATAAAGAATGCATTACTATCAATTAAAAGAATTCCTTCTTTTGCAAGATAATATTCTTTTGTAGGTAGTGTGCATAATAATATTTTCTGTTTTTTACCAGTATATGCACCATAACCTTCTAAAACTGTTACTCCGTGATGAAGTTGATTTAATAAATATTTTTCAACCTCTTTTCCTTGTGTTGTAATAATTTGAAATGTTTTAAACTGTGATATTCCAATTATTACTCTATCAGTCATAAAACTAATTACCGCAAGTGCTAAAATGGAATATATAAATGATTGCCATCCATTTGCGAACAAGCCACATATTATAATTGTACCTTCTACAAAGATAGTTGCCTTTCCAAGAGGCATTTTTCCATATTCAGATAATATTTGTTTTAACACATCAGATCCACCTGTTGTAAATCCCTCTCTAAATACAAGGCCAGTACCAATACCATTTATAATTGCACCTGATACAGCCATAACTATAAATTCAGTATTACCTAAATCAATATAATTGGGTAAAAATGATGTAAGTTCAATAAATAATGGATAAATAAATGAACCTAATATTGTACCTTTTGTGGTATCTTTTCCTAAAAACACATAACTTGCGATTATAAGCAAAACATTAGCAAGTAAAATTATCACTGCTGGGGTAATATTAAACATGTTGTGTAATATTATAGAAATACCACTTACACCAAAAATAATATTACAAGGTAAAATAAATAAATTAAACGATAACGCTTGAAGAAAAGTTCCTAATATAAATAAACTATATCTTTTCATTTTATCGCTTTCAAGAACTATATCTTTTATTTTTTTATCATCAAACGCCTTTAAATTAAATAACATATTTTAGCTCCTTTTTAAATTATCTTTTATAAATTTATCAATATCACCATCTAACACCTTATTTACATTTACTTCTTCTGTACCTGTTCTACTATCTTTTACAAGAGTATAAGGACACATTATATAACTTCTTATTTGTGAACCAAATTCTATTTGTTTTTGAGTGCCTTTCATTTCATTTAATTGTTTTAAATTTTCTTCTTTTTGCATATCTAAAAGTTTACTTTTAAGTATCTGCATGCACTTTTCTTTATTTTGTATTTGACTTCTTTCATTTTGACAAGTTACAACAATTCCTGTTTTAAAATGAGTTATTCTAACGGCACTATCTGTTGTATTAACACCTTGCCCGCCAGCACCACTACTTCTAAATACATCAATTCTAATATCTTTTTCATCAATGATAATATCATTATCAAAATCAATTACTGGCGTTATTTCTACTGATGCAAATGATGTATGCCTTCTTTTAGATGAATCAAAAGGAGATATTCTAACTAACCTATGGACACCTTTTTCATTTTTTAAATAACCATAAGCATACATTCCTTTAACAATCATTGAAACACTTTTTATTCCAACTTCAAGTCCAGGCTGCTCATCTACTATATCAATTTTATAACCTTTTTTTTCACACCATCTAGTATACATACGATATAACATATTTGCCCAGTCACAAGCTTCTGTACCACCGGCACCAGAATGAATTTCAAGTACGGCATCACATTTATCGTATTTACCACTTAATAAAGTACTAATTTCTAATTCTTCAAGTACAGCACGCACACCACTACTTTCAGTTTCTAAATATTCAAAAGTATCATTATCTTTTTCATCAACAGTTTTAGCCATTTCTAAATAAAGGTTTTCAATTTCAGAAACTAATTTTGTAATTTTTTGAATCATATCTGATAAAGAATTATATTCGCTAATAACACTTTCACTATGTCTTCTATTATTCCAAAAATTTGGACCATTTATTTCCTCTTCAAGTTTTTTTAATTTTTTTTGATTTTCTTTTGTGTCAAAGAGACCTCCATAATTCTTTAGCCCTTATTAAGTAACTTTCATATAAATTTATTATTTCCTTTTTTTCCATTATCTAGCCTCCCTATATTTACAATTATAACATTTTATTGTGTTAAATAAAAGAAAAAATGCACAAAAAAACAAGAGATGGGGAAATCTCTTATTTTATAATGAAACTAATTCCTGATTTTTCGTTTCGGGCACTTATTTCATAGCCTAGTAGTAAAAGGGTTTTTTTAACTATTGAAAGTCCTAGTCCAAACTGCCCATTAATTCCTTTTTTATAAGGGGTAAAAATATCATCAAAAATTGTTTCATCAATGGCCTGCCCGTCATTGTAGAAAGTTATTTTGTGGTTTTTAACAGTAATTTTAATACTTTTATCAGCATATCTAATAAAGTTACTTAATATATTGCCAACAATTGCTTCCCACATACTTTCAGTGCCTTTAAATATAGTTTTTTTATCAACAATATTAACTTCCCATTTTATATCTGGTCTAGTTAATTTAAATTTACTTACCTCTTCGGTCAAGACATCTACAATATTTATGGTCTCTCCCTTGTAAGCATCTGTATCTTTTATATAGGTTAATTTATTTAAGTATAGTAAGGAGTGTACTTTTATTTCTAATTTTTTTATTTCTTCTTTGATAACTTGTAATCCAGTTTTATTATCTTGAACACCATCTTCAATTGCTTCTATATAAGATTTTATAACAGTGAGAGGGGTTTTAAAATCGTGAGAAATATTTTGATACATCTGATTTTTGTATTCATCTTGTGTTTTCAATGCTTTTTTCATATCATCAATCGCACCCGATAATACTTTCAGCTCATCTTCTGCTTTGAATGGTGCTTTTTCAACATAGTTATCATTATCTAAATTATCAACTTTTTCTTTTAGTATTTTTATTTTATCCGCTAGTACCTGCGACCAAACAGCCACAATTACTAAAATAATTAAAAGTGTAATAATAAGTATTGGAAATAATGATTCCCAAATTTCAGTTTTCATTTGATTCAAATAGTTGTCATTCGTAATTGCAACTTTATAACTATATGAATCGGTTTCTGTATTATAGTAATAGGTTTTTCCACGATAAGTAAACTTACCGTACTTGCTTTTTATCTTTTCTAAAATTTGTGTCGTAGAAAGTTTTATTATATCTGTTAAGTTATTTGAATTATTTACTACACCATCTTTAACATATATATATGCGATTTCATCATCAATATCATTATCAGAAAGATTATGTTGAATCACATTTAAAGGAGTTTTTAAGGTTAGGTAAATATTTTTTTCATAAATAGGAGTTAAGGCCTTTGGTAAAATAATAGCTAGACTTATATACATTATTGCAAATATAATAAATACAATAGTTATAATTTGTCTATATAAATTGTGTTTTAGTTTCACGATAACTTATATCCATATCCATAAATTGTTATAAGTCTAAGTTTAGGCATTTTTTTTCTAATTCTGCGGACTAAATCATCAACTACCCTATCACTACCAAAGTAATCATCACCCCACACTTTTGATAATATTTGATTTCTACTAAATGATTTATTTTTATTTTCAAGCAGTAGTGTTAATAAATCAAATTCTAGTGTAGTAAGTGTTATTTCATTTGTTTTATCTAAAACAATTCTCTTATCAAAATCAACTTCATAATTTTCATAAACAACTTTCTTTGTTTGTGCACTATAAGTTCTTTTTATAATATTATTAACTCTAAGTACTAATTCTTTGGGAGAATACGGCTTAGTTACATAATCATCACTTCCTAATTCTAAGCCAATTATCTTATCTAAATCTTGATCACGGGCTGATGTAAATATTACTGGGACTTCACTGCTTTCTCTTATTTTTTTTATAATATCATAGCCACTTATTTCATCGCCTAGCATAATATCTAATATCCATAAATCAGAACTATCTTCTGTGTGATTTAAAGCATCCGCTCCATTAAAATATTGAATAACATCATAACCGGCTCTTTCAAGATAAGATTTGATTAAGTTGTTTAAATTTTCTTCATCTTCTACTAAACAAATTTTATACATATTATCGCCTCTATCAACAGTATAACACTATTTTTTAATTTCTTCTACATTTATCACTTCCTTTCTGCATTCATTTTATAACACAATTATGGAAATATTTTGATAAAAATATGGGAAATTATGGGAATAAGATCAAAAACAAATAATACCATACTAAAACCCTTGAAAATCAAGGGTAAATATCAATTTGGTGCCTGTGAAGAAGAAGTCGAATAACTTTTCTTACAAACAATAATAGGTAGTAATAACTTACTAACTAATACAAGTATATCACAACTTTATAAAATTGTGACATTTTTTGCTTGTTGCTTGTTTTTATATTTATTTGATAGTATACTTTCTTTAGGGAATATCAGTTGTTGAGTGTCTACCTCTAGTCTTTATAGAGAGGAGGTTTGATAATGATGAAAAAAAGAAACTTTGTAATCAAAGTTCTTCGATACATTACTATCATTTTATTCCTTCTTATCATTATGATAGTAGTAATAAAAAAATGACACTCATTCGCTAGAATAAGTGTCTGATTCAATATAAATTGGGTAGACATTCAACTCGGAAAAACTGAATGTTCCCTTTTTTATTTTATGCAAATTTTTCTTGCTAAATACATATTACCACAAAATTGATATTTATGCAAGTTTTACCAACCAAGGTGTTAATCCTTTTTTAAAATGTACACACTAATAATGTTATACTATACCTTGTAAGGAGGTATATTTTATTATGCATAATAAATCTTATGCATTAAAACTTATTCAAAACAAAATAAATGGTTTAAATAATTATTCATATTCTCAAATTGGTTCTCTTACTGAATATACAAAGACTCAAATTTATAGGATGTCTGTTACATTAAGCAAAAAGGATATTGATTCTATGTTAGTTCACGGCTTAACTAATAACCTTTCTAATAATTCACCATCAGACAAAGAAATTAAATTTATTAAAAACTTTAA
>CAYXTH010000017.1:0-13201 GCA_964468025.1 uncultured Muribaculaceae bacterium
TATCAATTGTTTGTGAAGTTATTTCTTCTTTTTCTTTGAAATAATTAGCTGAAAGAACATAATTATATGAAACAAGTAATAAAACTAAAAAAATAGTTGAATTTTCTTTTAAATGTTTTTTAATTTTTATTTTCATTATTGAATTATCAATTTCATTATATACACCTTTTATGTTATTAATAACATCCACAACCGCTGGTTCATTTTTATCAACCTTTGCTGCGGTATACCTCCTAGTTATTTTTTTATTTAAACTAAATAGTTTATTTTCATATTTAGTTATTTCTTTTAATTTTTTTGTTAGAAAATCTTTTTCCAAATTTTCATTATATAGTGATTTAGCGGTATTCACTAAGTCATTATATTTCATACAACCCTTTAATTCAATTAAAGAATTTAAAATTTTACTTACATTTTGTTCTATATTAATTTTATCATCAAAATATTTATCAATTATATTCATAATTTTACTTTCTTCATAATCTGAAGCATCATATATACCATGATAAAAATTATATAATATATTATCCTTATCATCTTCTATAAATTTATCATACTCTTTTCTTTCATGAGCATAATCTTCTATTAAACTTTTTTCTTTATTTTTAAATTTATCTAAAAGTTCATTATTTAAATTCTTTATATAATGTTCAAATTTTTTAATATTTTTAAGATATAAATATCTAACACATAGTTCAATATGAAGTGTAAGTTTAGGGCATTGCCAATAAATATTATTAAATGCTTCTTTTAAATTGTTATTTGTTAAATCATTTTTGTATTTAAAAAACTCATTCATATACATAAAAACAGGTTTAGTATATTTAAAATCATTAATACCTAGTTTAATACCCACAATATCAAATATATGAATTATTTTTAAAATATTTTTATTTAAATAATCTAAATCATCATTTTCATTTTGATAATTAGCTAAATTATAAACTATTTTATCAATTCCCAGTTTTTCATAAGATGTATTTAAATTAGTGGTATAAAGCAAAGCCTTAGAAAACATTTCAATGCCTTGCTTTTTTTCACTATAATCGTTAAATTTAATATTTTCGTATTCCTCACATCTGTTTTTTAATTCTAAATAAATATCGTTTAATTTCATTTCATATTTGTTTTTTTCTTTTTCAAGTTCATCATTAAATTTTTGAATATTTTTGGGATTATTTGTAGGCATACTATCAAGTATTTCTAAACTTAATTTCGTTTCCTTTTCTAGATCTTCTAACATTTAACCATCTACTTTCTTACTTTTTAACACCTTTAAATATTCTTCTATTTTTTTATAACATTTAATTAACTCTTCTGTTTTTATTTCTTTTAAATTCATAATTACTCTCCTATTTAATTATAACATAAGTTTCACTATTACCAATAAAATTATCACTATCATATAAACTAAATACAAATTTATATGTACCACTCCTAAGTGAACTTTTTAAATATAATGTTTTTTTACTAGTTGAATTAGGATCATCTATAAACATATAATCATAGTCATCCCCTATTTTAGTAAGTCTATTAGTTATATAATCATCAAGACTTACTTTTTCATAATCTGTACCATATACATCATTATAAAGTCTTCTATATAAAGATACCCTTATATTAGGATTTTCTAAGCTAGATGAATATCCTGTATCAAAATCAAGTGCATTAGTATTTTTACTACTAACACCCTCTTTTTTAGCAATTATTACCTCATCATCAGGAAGTTTAACGTTAAGGCCATATACACTATCAACAATTTTAAAATCAATTGTTACTTTTGAATCTGGGCTAGCTCCATAGTATATTCCATCAGATGAACCAAAAGCCTCAATTACAAACTTATAATTGCCACTCGATAAATTTAAATTCTTCGTATCTACTTTTATCTTACCATACCAATTTGCGACTTTATCTGCAACCGCTATACGAACACTTCCATCCATTCTAGGGTAATATGTTTTATTATTATACTCATATGTAAGCCCAAGTAAACTACTATTATTTAATTTATTTCCTTCTTCATCATATATAGATATTTTAATACCCATCTTTTTATTAAAATACGTAGTATCTGTTATAGGAAGAGAACTTACAATGGGTTGTGTAAAATCAGCTGTTAAAATTAAAGACGGTG
Source organism: uncultured Muribaculaceae bacterium (assembly GCA_964468025.1). Lineage (GTDB taxonomy): Bacteria > Bacillota_I > Bacilli_A > RF39 > UBA660 > Coprosoma. The sequence goes on from CAYXTH010000017.1 coordinate 2,138, forward strand.
TATCACCTAAATAAACATCATTTTCTGATATTTCCCCTGTCAAATCAATAGAAGCTTTACTATCATCGTATAAATTATAAGTAAGTGATGAATGTTGAATACTAAGTACACTATTTAAAGTTTGATCAGAACCATTTCGAAGTTCTAACAACAATTTCTTATTACTTACATCACCTGATATATCAGCATCCTCAAATGAGACATTAAATATAAATTCTTCATCAACATATCCAGATTTATAATATTTATCATTATTTGAAGTTTCATCAAATGTATTATTAGAACTAGTAGAACCCATTGCAATAAATTTGCTTAACGCATAAGAACATTCACTATATTTTTCATATTCTTCACTTGTTCTTGCAACATCAGTTTCAGTAATTACATAATAATAATATTTTTTACTAGCTAAATCTATCATTATAAGTTTTGTATTTACTGGTAATACATAATCAGATACTAATGCATGATAATAACCATCTTGATAATACTTTTTATTTGATTTCATATATAAAGCATAATAAGCACTAAAGTTTGATTTATTAGTTATATTTGTTGCTGTTGAAGCAAATAAATCATATTTCTCACCAGCAGTCATAGCTCCCTCATAATCATTATCACTATATAAAGCAGATGATAATGTAATATTTATATTTATACGAGTTACCTCATTATTTAAATCATCTATCGGTTTAATAGCCAATAATGATATTACTGCCGTTCCAATTTCTTTCTTTTCTGTTATATTCTTAGAATGATACAAATAAAACAAGAAAGAAGGTACTATTGAAGAATTTTCAGACACATAATCTTTGGTACCATCTATTGGTGTAGTAGAATCAGTCAAAAAGTTAGTTTGTCCTTTTGAAATAAAACCTGTATTTGATGTTTCCATAGAAAGTGCCATTTGACTATTCGCAGTACCACTAGTATTAATTCTTGAAATTGAAGATGGTGAAACTAATTCAAAACCCTCTTCTAAATTTTGATAATTAAAACCTATTATTTCATATGTAGTATTTGCACTTGCTGATGCATTTAATGGAAGTTCATAAGTACCTAATGTAGAATATTTTGATGCTGTTAAACTAAAATCATATGTTGTTACCTTTTCACCAATTACCCACATATAATAACTTGCATCATTTGGTGTTGGCTCAATATAACGAGTCTCAATTACACCTTGATTATCATCATTTTCGTAATTAGAATAAAATCCATCTACCTGTATATCATGATTTTTATTATGCATGCCAAGAACATAACTACCTGCAGTAAAAGTATAAAACTCTCCAGAACTTACAGTATCCCCCGCTTCATATTTATCATCATAAAACGCGGTATATATTTTACCATTACGATCTAATTGATACATTCCAAAGAAAGTCATTCCACTTACTTTACCATAACTTGTAACAGCTTCATTAGTGGCTACATTTAAATTTTTATTCTCAAGCATGTATACTCTATTATTAACATTTTTAGTAACTGTATCTCCATTTATCTTAACAGTAGCTTTTTCTTCATTACTACCACTTATTTTAACACTACTAAATTTTTCTAATAAATTTGTTCCATTTTGTAAAAATAATGTACTATTATTAGCAAGTTTTAATTCTCCTACTCTACTAATACTAAATTTAGTGCTTGAATATTCATTTGTTCTATCTGTTGTACCCTCTAACTTTATCGCAGAATTCTTTATTGTAACAATATCTGTTCTTTGAATAGATATATTTTCTTTATAATTTTCAAAAGTTCCATAATTACTTATATTTATATAACTATATCCTTTAGTACTAGATGCATTACCACTACCAAATATTGAACCTTTTATATCAAAATTCTTATAATCTTCTCCATCAATATTAATAGTTATTCCCTCTGTTACACTTATAAATGAATAATCATAGTTCGTATCACCACTGGCATTGGCCTCTCCACCGCCAAATACCGTTCCACCAATTTGTATATCAGTTTTAACATAATCACTAACATTTGCACCAATATTTAAAATTGTTTTCCCATATAATATCGCAGTATTAGCTCCACCATAAACATTACCATTTATAGTAGCACCCGCTATATTAACAGTACTTATTGAGGAGGTATTATCTTTACTACCAGTATTTGCCGCATTACCACCACCAAATACATGATTATTTATAGTAGAAGAATTATCAATGGTTAATGTTGTATTACCAAGCACGTTTGCGGTTTTACCATTACCACCAGCATATGCACTACCTTTTATAGTTGCATCTGATAAATATACTACAGTGTTTCCTTCTACCGTTCCTAAATTACCACCACCGTATATATCATAGTCAATACTCGAATTTAAAAAACTAACTTTAGTATTATAAATAACAGAAGCATTATTGCCGCCACCATAAAATTTACCAGTCATACTTATATTATCAACATACACATCAGTATAATCTACATCGGCATTATTACCGCCACCATATATATTATTATAAGTGCCACCTTCTAATTTAATATTCGTTTTTTCTACTTTACCACCATTATTATTTCCACCATAAATAGTGTCGACCGTTAAATTTGTTGGATTAGATGCTTCTACATTACTTGTAGTAACTTCTCCACTCTTATTACTTCCACCAAAAACTTCATTAGAAGAGCCCGTTATTAAATTTATATTAGTTGTAGTAACTCCTGCTTCATTGCCACCACCATAAATAGTTTGTGTAGTAGAACCGTTTAATTTAATATTTGATGTAGTAGAAGTAGCTTTATTACCACCACCGTATATAGTTTGAATACTTCCACTATTTAAATTTATATTAGTATCAGTAGTAACACCACCTTGGTTGTTTCCACCATATACTGACTCTATAGTACCACCATCAACTGTTATATTTGATTCTGGAACACTACCTAATACATTAGAACCACCATATATATTAGTTATTGTTCCATCAGTAATATTTATCGTTGTTTTTGAAGAAATATTAGCTTCCTCACCACCACCGTATATATTAGTTATTATCCCATTAGAAACATCTATATTACTAGTTGTAGTATCAGCTTTCTTTCCTCCTCCATAAGCAGATTCTATTTTCCCATCAGAAACAGTTATATTTGTAGTTTCAACAGTACCTCCAACATTGTTTCCACCATATAAATTAGTAGTTATACCACCTGTTACAGTAATATTTGACGAAGTAACAGCCCCGCTTTCATTACTTCCCCCAAATATATTTTGACAAGTACTTCCTTTTTGATATACATATGTATTTGTTACAGCAGTTTTATTACCACCACCATAAACTGACGTTACTTCTCCACCATTTAAATAAACTTTTACTACTCCATTAGGAGTTCCCGAAGCATCATTTCCTCCAAATGCATTAGTTATTTTGCCATCATTTATAGTCAAAGTAACATTTCCAGTTATATACGGTGTATTATCATCATCACCTTTACCACCACCAAATACATTATTTATTGTTCCACCATTAACATTAACTAATGTTTGATATGTGCTTACTGATGTAGTTTGACTCTTATCATTTACTAATCCATATGCACTACCACCATAAGCAGAACCAGTAAGATTTAATTTATTTGTACTATCTCCTAAATTAACAGTAACATTTTGTGAAACAACAGTATCACTTCCAAGGCCTCCACCAAATACATTATTTACATTACCACTTAATATATCTAAAGTAACATCTCCATAAAGTGTTCCTTTTTGGTTTGAACCTCCATATATTCCTCCAGTTATAGTTCCACCAGTCATTTTAATATTGGTAGGAATACTAACTTGCGATTCTTTTCCAGATCCACTATTATTTCCAGAGCCAAATACCGAACCTATTGTACCACCTAAAATATTAATACTTACACTACCATCACTACTAGAATTATAGCCTACTGTTCCATAGTTTCCACTACCATATACATTTTTTTTAATATTAGCTTCATCATTTATTACAATAACAGAATTATCAACAGATCCAATAGTAGCATAACTAGTATTACCATTACCAGCTCCAAATACAGATCCACTTTCGACACCAAATAAAGTACTACTACTATTAATATATTCATCATTTCCAATAGTCGCAGTTCCACCAATATATACATAACTACTTCCGGTTAAAGTTCCATCAGAACTTGTACCATCATGACCATTACTTCCGCCAAATACGCTATAATTAACTGTACCACCAGTTACTTGAATTATTCTATTACCATATGTAGTTGAAGTACCAGCTCCACCAGTTATCATATCAACTTCTCCACCAGTCATATAAATCAGTACATCATTTTTAGAAGAACGAGAACTATCAGTAAGCGGTCCACCTATTAGGTTATATATATAACCTCCTTCAACCTTTGCTGTTTTAGCAGCGTAATGAGTTCCCGAATAACGACCACCCACATATATACCAGTAGTTAAATCATATTTACTACTTCCAAAAGTACCACTTTTAACCGTAGTATTAAATGCCGCTATATTATCATCATCAGATGAATGTACATTAGAATACCAACTACCGGACACACAAAAGTAAAAATCCAAATTACTATTGTTTCCTGTTGTTTTATCATAATCGTTACCATATACAGCGTTCATTTCAGTATATAAAGACGAACTTCGCCCTTGGTTTTTGGCTCCAGTAGAAGAACTTGCCGAATTATAAAAACCACTTTCGACACTAATTGTAAATCGTTTAGGATTACTACTACTACCAACATCAGAACTACTCCACGAATTAGAAGAATTTGCACCCGCTATAATTGAATCAAAAGTCTTATAATTGTCGCTTTGTTTTATTCCTCTTCCAATTTTTACATTCTGATAATTTCCATAAAAAGTTCCCGAACTACTAGCACTTGAGGATGGTCCACTTGTTGAATTAGATTTCCTACTATTAATTGTCATATTTTCTATTCTTAAAGCATCATAAGCTTTTACTGCAATACTAGAAACAGTCCATGTAGGATTATAGTCTTTTCCATTATATATACCAGTCAAAGTAAAAGGCTTAGTCGCAGAAGAACTCCAAGTACTAGACATATTACTACTCATAACTAAAATATTAGTATCTCTTGTAGTCAAATAATAATAATCAGTATTTTCATCAAATAATTCTTCACTACCATCTGATTTATAAAATTGTATAAGTTCATATAGGCTACATCCATCACTAGTAGAACATGTACCACTTTGTATTACACCAGTTTCATTATAATATCCACTAATAGAACTATTATAATCAATAGTTACTTTACGATAATAACCAGCCATGTTAGTACTTGCAGTAAAGTTTTCATTTGTTTCTTTACCTATTAAAGTTGCACTTAAAGAAGCTTCTTCAAATCCATTATAATCATTATATGTATAATATTTAGCATCCATATCAAAGGTATCACTACTAGTTTGTTTATAATATATTTGACATGGATTTGTATAAGTTCCTTGACTTGTCCCCCAACCAGTACTAGGTGCAGGGCATTGATAAGAACTATAATAGTTACCAGAAGAGTCATAGCAATCACTACATGTTCCATAAGTAGTTTCACCACGACCCCACCAACCAGAAACAACTGTTTTAGTTGTTATCGTATCACCTTTATAATATCCTTCAACACTAGGATAATCATATATATAATTAATAGTATTTACTTTATTCATACCTTTTGATTTCAAACTATTAATAGCATCATCAAATGAATTACTACTATCAACATACGAAACCGCTCCAGTAGTCCAATTAGCATAAAAATCAATATTTATATCATTATTTGAATTAACTGGTATTTTTGCTGTTCTTGCATAATAAGTATCATCATAACTAATAGTTGCCCCATTATAATTTGTAATCCACCCATTAAACACTAAATCATCTGGATGATATGAGAATGGATTATCTATTAAATCAATTTCAATATAACCATTTTTAATAGGATAATATTTATAATAAACATATTTATTTTGTTTTTCATCCAAAGATACATAACCTATATTTTTGCCACTATAATCTGTACCATTATAAGTTACTGTTATTTTTACTAAATTACTATCATTATATAAGTTTTTATCTTCATTGGTAGGAAGACTACCTGAATTACTAGTATAGTTTTGTCCAGTATAATAATAGTAATCAGCATCTAGATCATCTACATAAACAGTATCACCGTCTATGCCACTGGATACCTCTACATCTTTATTTCTAAGCACTCCATATGTAATTACAACAGTCGTTGCAGGGATAATTATAGCTAAAAAAACAAGTAAAAATTTTTGTTTTTTCAACTTTATTTTTTTTAACATATTATCCCTCCTTTATCTTATGATGGATTTGTTGTAAATTCTAAATTATAACTTATATCACCATAGGATGCATTATTTTCACAATCAACATCTTGCCCTTCAATCCACATATATATACGAACTTTAGTAATTGATGGGCTCATAGTTAATAGTTCTACATTTTGAGTATTATTTTTTTGTGTATATGCTTTTACATTAACAGACTTAAAGAACGCTGGATAAGTACTTGCTTTAGCATTTTGAATTAAAACAGAATTACTAGTACTAATTTCAGATATAACTCCATCATAGGCAATTGGAGATGCTCCTGCTGTAGAAGTATTTATTCCATATGTTTTACTTGCATTACTTACACCATACTCTGTGTGTACATCATAATTAGGTTCCCAAATAACAGCTTCGCTAGCACCTTTTAAGCCCTGTGCACCACCTGATGAAGATGAAGAACCTTCATTTAAGAAAGCAATTCTAGTAGCGTTTTCTATACCAGATTGTTTATCTCCTGTATACTCTACTTTAGAATTACTAGATAAATATAATTTTTTTTCTGAACTTGTCTTAAAGAATAAATCAAAAACTATAAAAGCTCCATCACTATTTTCACCAAAACTACTAGTTTCATTTGACTTGGTTGCAGTCAATATAAAATCAGTAGATTTATCATTTGTGGCCTCTCCTTTATATAAATTTAAATAACCTCCAGTTATAGTTCCACCTGAAGAAACGGGGTAAACTCTATACGGTATCTGATTTACACTCGATGGATAAGATTTACTAGCATTTGTTATATCTTGTACAGTTACAACCTGTTTCCAATCATTAGCATCTGTACTTACTTCAATTCCACCCTCAGCTTGAACATGTACATCAAGTGTTTCAATGCTAACAACTCTATTTGCCGAAAACCAAGCATAAGTTGTTGTAATTAGTAATACAAAACTAAAAAAGAGGGGGATTAACGCAATTTTACGTCTTTTTTTATTATCCTTAGTCATCAACATGTTCCTCTCTTATTTCCATATTTAATTTAATCTCTCCGCCAATAATAGCATCAACACACTCAGGGTCTTCTCCCTCTAAATATACAACTATTGTATATTTATCAACAGTATTTGGTAACATGTTTTTTCTTTGTTTTAATGCTGCAATATCCTTTGAAACAAAGGGGGTTGTTCCTTTTTCTTTCTTATGTGTAAGTTCATTCTTTTTAGCATATAATGTTTCTTTACCATTTTGATAAACAAGTATTCTTATTGCTTCATCTACATTTTTAATAACATCTAATATATTTATTTGATACCAATAATCAGTAGCTTTTTTCCCTTCATTAGCAACATAAAAGGTATAAGCTATATAATTTTCTCCGTTATGATCGCCATCTTTTTCGACATCAATATTATCTGGCAACCAAGATTTAGTAATGTTATCCATAAATGGTATTTCTTTAGCATATAATTTGTTTTTTGCTACTTCTTTTTCTTTTGTGTCATACAAAACAATATCATTTTTTAAAGTTAAATTAGGATCTAACGTAACTGTGAAATTACCACCTTTATATATAATCATTAAAACAAAAAACATTGAAAGAAGGAATAAAAATAAAACCACTACAATTATCTTAGTACGTTTAGTTCTTTTTTTTCTTTTTTTTAATGTTTCCGCGGTTACATTAACTGTACCCATACAATCACGACCTTTATTATTAACATAATTTTATCATAAAACATGTTTATAAACAACACATAAAAAATAGGATTTATCCTTTTTTAATATATCCTAGTATTTATTCACATTTTTTTCTGTCCTTTTTAATCCAAAATCAAAATCAGAATCACTTTTAATTACTTTTAATGAAATTGTTTCAAATAATTCATCTAAATTAAGTGTTTCCTCCATAACTTCTTTTTTTACTTCCTCTTCAAATGAAGAAACGTTGGTATTAAAATTAGAATCAATTTTATTTTCCTTTTTAGGCTTTTGTTTAAAAGTTATTGAAGCAATAATTATAACTGCAAATATTACTACCATAAATAACAAGATAAGATTCATATAATCATCTCCTACAGTAATAATTTTAGCATATTATAATATTATCAAACAAGAAAATTAGTTCAAAAATTATCATAGTTTACAATAGTTAACGTTTCTAAAACAAATATCTTTATATTCTCATAGTTAAAAAGAAACTGTCATGATATAATGGTGAAAGAGGTGATATGCATGGATTCAAAACGTAAAATCAAAATTATTTTAGCTATTATTGCATTATTTACATGCATATTTCAAATAAACCAAACATACGCAAAATATTTAGAAAAAAAAGAAGGGGATACTAATTTTGATGTGGCAAAATGGAAAATAACCGTAAACAATAAAGATATTACTGAAGCCGCAACCATGACGTCTTTAATTACACCTATATATATTAAAAACGATAATGTTGCAGATGATGTTATTGCTCCTGGAAGCGAAGGCTATTTTGATTTAGATATTGATGGTTCTGAAACCGAAGTATCATTTAAATATAATATTTCAATTGCAACTAGTGAAAATAGTACTGTTAGTGATTTACAAATTACTAAATATCAAATAAATAATGACTCTCCTATTACAACAGATGGTACTAGTGAGGTTACAAATACAGTAAATTATAATGAAACTAACAAAGAAATATCTATAAGAGTTTATTTTAAATGGCTAGATGGAGATGGAGAAAATATGAATAATGAAGATGATACTAACGCTTCATTAAGTGGTGATAGTGCCAAATTAAAAGTAAGTATGACATTTACCCAAGTTGCTTAAAATAGATATTATTTAAATTTTGTATATCATTAAAACAAAAGCTTAGCCCTTTATTAACTGGTCAAACTAAGCATTTTTATCATTACCAACATTACTTGACAAAGTACTAATAGAAGAGACTATCATGATATTTATGACAGTCTCTTCTATTTATAATTAATAATTTATGAATTTTGTAACATTAATTTAGCAAGTAATAATTTCTTTTTTTCTAATTCTACTCTAAGTTTTTTATTTTCTTCTTCTTTTTGTTTTATTTTTTTTTCTAAATCTTCATTGCTTAACTTACTTATGTCTATCATTTTTTACCTCATTATGTTTTGTTTCTTCAGCTGTTAAATTACTTTCTAAATTTGCTATTTTGCTATTCACATCAGCAATTTCTTTTTTTAGTCTTTCATGTTCTTCTACTGCATTTTTATAACGTTCATAGTTTTGTTTTTTTTGTTCTAATTCTTGTTTTAATTTTTCATTTTCTTTTTCTAAAACAGATATTATGCGATTTTCATCTCCTTCTATTTCATAACCTGTTTCAGCTATTATTTCTTTTGAAAAATAATCATCCAGAAACTTCTTTATATCTGTTTCTTCAAAATTACCATCATAATCCCTAGTATATTTAAACTCAACACCAGCAAATAGTATTTTGTCTGAAAGCATTATTTTTTCTTTTTCATCTACTAACCATTTTATTGGAGATACCTCGACCCATACAATATCTCCATAATCATAATTTTCGCCATTTGAAAGAGTATATTTTTTTTTACCAAAATTTACTTCTATTCTTACATATCTATGTTCCTCAAATTCAAATTCTTCTAGTTTTCTTTTAGAAAATAATTCATCATATTCGTTATGTTTTCTCGAATCTATTGTATATTTATTACCCGTTTCTTTTATATTTCCATCTTTATAAGTTCGTTCTAACCTCTTTTGAAGACTTTTACTCACAGCTTGTTGTGGATAATATCCATATTCTACTTCTAGTATACCATCTTTGGCTATTTTTGGCCCTATACCCATTTTGTTCGTAGGGATATTAGAAGAGAATGGTAAAACAAGGCGAGCCCCGATAGTACGTGAGTTAACACAGTTACAGCTAATATCACCATTGAGAGAAACGATGTGGGTGCCTCCAACGCCATCAGATGTTTTTGTCCAATAAGAGCAAACCCATCCTTCTAATGAGGGGTCATTACCTATATGCCAACCATAATTAACATAACCTCCTAAAAGAATAGAAAAATCTGTAATAGCTGCCTTAGTGCCTCTTTTCTTTATTATATCAATTTTGTTATCAGCTAGCTGCTTTTTTGTTAAAAATGTAAAATCTTTATTTTTCATATACTTATCACCATAATCATCATAACATATATTGCTTATATAATTAATTATTTATTTTCTTATTAGACACAATTTAACACTATTTACTTTATTTATAGAATTTAAATGTTTTTCATACAGTTGTCAATTTAATAAATTATTGCAAATTTTTCCTATTTCTTTTTTTACAAACAGTTAAATATTCTTTATCTCTATGAATTAATATCATGTCATCCATATATCTTGCATAATATTTCACATGTAATTTTTTTTAACTCCACATTTCATTTTTTGCCGTTTTAGGCAATTTTGTGAAATTATATTATATACTTACTATAAAAATATTTAATAAAAAAATAGTCATAAACTAAAACCATATAATAAAAAAAAAGCCACTTTTTGGCTTTCTAAATCGATTATTTATCTCGGCTTGACAACACTAGACAAAGAATCCTTGTTTTAAGACTCGGTGTCTTTATACAAAATCATATAATCATTTAAGTCAAGCGAATTCCAACCTGCGAATTTGTCATCACTTGTATTAGCAGCACCATAGAAGTTTAAGTACATTGCTCCTGTTTCATCAGAAATTATAATTCTACCACTATAACCTGAAACAGTACAAA